>JAQICK010000364.1 GCA_027858595.1 Melioribacteraceae bacterium | reverse complement strand
AGTTTGTAAAAGAAATTCCTACTGTAATAATTAAATTCATTTTTTCATTTAATGATTTTGTCCTATCAATATTGTGTTTTCTACAAACAAGATTAATTTGAGGTTCTTTCATAAGTTTTAATATTCTTCTAAAAAACTTATCTGCAATTTCCTTTTCTCTAATTTTTCTTAATATTCTAACCATTTCTTCAGCAACATATAATTGGTTATTCTTCTTAGAATAAAATATTACACCAATATTTTTTAAATCGTTTATAACTAAATCAATGTCAACATTTTGTGGTGGTAAATATCAATAATTTCTTAGTTTTACTTCTACCTGTGCGAGTTCAAGCTCATTTGCTAATGTTAGCAATATCGATAATTCATCACTTGTAACTTTTGACTCTCTATTATTAGCTACATCATTTAGATAAGCAGTTTTAACACAAGCTTTATAAATATTATAGTCTCTTTTCCTTTGCTCTCCAATTTCTGATTTTTCTTGTTCGAGTTGGAAAGCTAGTTCAGCAGTTTTCTTTTTAATGTTTTTTACTTCAGTGTCATAAAGCATTGCAAACCAATCAAGCTTCATCAAACTATTTCCATCTCTAATAATTATATCAATAATTATATCAAGTTGGGAAGTTGTATTTAAAAATTCAGATTTAATAAATTCACTGAATTCATCTGAAACTAATTCAAAGACTTTTGCAATATTTATATTATCAATATTTTTAAGATTCTTGTTGTTATCAGATAATATTTTTTCAATTTCTTTTGGATTCTTAGTTCCCTTCGTAATGGTATTATCTATAATTTTTAAGAATGAGTTTTTCTCTAGTGAATTAACATTGTCTAAAATTTGTTCTAATTTCATAGGTTACCTTCTTTTATTACTATAGTATTCTTTTTGAAGACTATTTATTAAGCCACAAGAATATATCAAAAATATTATGCTAGATTTATAAATATCAAAGTTCTAGCATCCTTAAAAATTTATTAATACTTACTGTAACTCTATATATTAAATTTTCTTATAAAATAATTCAAAAGAAGTTCCAAGAATGTTATTCTAAAAATATTTTGCTATAACATTCTAGTCAAGAAATGCTGTTCTCTCATCTAATCCCAATCCCATTCATCATACTTACATTTCTTAAGTTAAAAATAGTTAATCTGAAATTATTTTACAAATAAAAGAGATAAATATCTAATTGGATTATCAACATATTACTTAGCTAAATGCTAATGAATATTATTAATTAAATTGGTTTTCGGAAAAACCGTATCAATCAACATTCACATTTAAATTTTAACCCACCCAGGATGAGGTATAACAAGGTTTAATACCGAATCAATCCAACCATATTAATGCATCATTTTAAATTGTAATTTCCCGATACGTTCCGTAATTCCAACGATTTAGTAAAATACTGTTGAAAACTAAAAATCTTATCATGGATTATGATAAATTGGTTAATATCTGACCTGTGTCCATATTCATTTCCTCATCTGCACATTAAAGCTACAGAATTTCAATATTCTCTGCATTTATATTTCACGTTTTTTACACCATCCTAAGATTGCCCTTTATATAATCGCAACGCTTAATATCATTCCAATAAACTATCATTTACTTGGGTTTTAGAAATGTGCTTTTCAATTTTAATCAAGTTGGTTTCACGAAATCATATACAGATGGAGTTTTATAGGGACAATAAAAACTGCGGCACTTACACGTCAGCCGTTATGTTCCCGTGCGAAGTTGAACATCTATCACTTTACTTTTTTAAAGCTACATTTTGTTGTTGAATTTAAATTGAAGATTGGCTATAATACGGCTATTCTAAATAATATTATAATGGTATGAAATTATGAGCAGAACAGTAACAGTAAGAGCAATGATTGATCCAGAAAAGAAAGCAAACGTTTCGCAAATACTTTCCCGCTTGGGCATAAATCATTCTGAGGCTATAAATATTTTCTACAGCTTAATTGAAGAATATCAAGGTATTCCTTTTAGCCTCAAGCTTCCTTCAAAAGAAAAAACAAATGCAAATGTTAGTAAGGAGGTTTTGAGTTATCTAAAAGAAAGTGTTAAAAAAAATCATCGACTTGGTGAGTTGTTAGCAAAATGAAAAAACATTTAACAAAGGAAGATGTTACTGCTATTCAAAAGAATCTAATTGATGAGTTTGGTGGCTTGCATGGTATTAGAGATGAAAATTTACTTGACTCATCTGTTATGCGTCCACAAAGTGGATACTATAATAACATTTACGAAGAAGCTTCTGCATTGATGGAAAGTTTGGCATTAAATCATTCTTTTATTGATGGGAACAAGCGAATCTCATTTTTTGCAACTGATGTTTTCTTACGAATGAATGGATATTTTATTGATTGTGAAACTGAAAATGCACATCAATTTTATATTGAGAACTTAGAAAACAATTCTTTTCGGTTTGAAAACATCTTGCAGTGGTTGAAAAAGAACACTCGTCCGTTACAGTAAAACTTTTCGAAAAGCTGCTAACATAACCTTAAAAAGGATTCATTTAGAACATACTTTTAAAGTTTATGTCACAAAATTTGGAATAAATCTATACGGCTGATGTTTTGGATAAAAACACGTTTCTCATCTTCAGTATCTAAAGAATTGTAATCATCCATTTTCTGAATTTCTTGTAAACGTGTTTGAACCGCAAAATATGTTTGCCCTAGTGCAACTACTTCTTTATTTGGGTCTGCATTTTGAACAATTAAATAACATGCGTATCAGGAAAGCTTAACATTCTCTGTTTTTCTTTCGGCACCAGAACCAATAGCAACCATTTTGTTGATGTCCACGAAATGGTCTTCGAACTTTATTACCACTATTTTCACATGCACTTCTTGCTTTTTCTATTACGGGTTTAAAGTTTCTATATTAAGAATACTATAATACTTTCACCAAATCTCGAGCAGTCCAGAACTCGTTTCCGTTTTCATCAGTTCTTTTGATTTGTTCAAAAACGGTTAGTGTACCTTTTGTAATTTCTTTACTCAGAATTTTGCCTCTTTTTTAAATTGCATTGCTGTTTTATTTTTAGTGGAAAATAATTCAGACTATCTTTTTAATGTAACATTGGATGGCATAAAGTTTTGTAATGCCATCCAACAAACTATATTATTCCCAATTCCTTTCCAGCTTTTGTAAACTTTTCAATTGCAAAATCGATGTGTTCATCTGTATGTGCAGCACTAATTTGAACTCTAATTCTTGATTTTCCTTTTGGAACAACTGGGAAATAAAATCCAATAACATAAATTCCTTCTTCAAGTAATTTGTTAGCAAATTGTTGAGAAAGACGAGCATCGTTTTCTAAATGACCGAGCATTATAGGAACAATTGGATGTTCGCTATCAACAATTGTAAATCCAGCTTCTTTAATTCCTTTTCTAAATCTTTGTGTGTTTTTCATAACTTTATCACGAAGTTCGGATGAAGATTGAAGCATATCCAAAACTTCAAGAGTAGCACCAGCTATTGCAGGGGCAAGTGAGTTTGAAAACAAATATGGACGAGCACGTTGGCGTAGCATATCAACGACTTCACTCTTCCCGGAAATACATCCACCAGAAGCACCACCGAGAGCTTTACCGAATGTGGTGCTAATAATATCAACTCGTCCAACAGCATTTGAATATTCGTAACTTCCCTTTCCAGATTCACCAAGAAAACCCGTTGCGTGAGAATCATCAACCATTACCATTGCACCATATTTATCAGCTAGGTCGCAGATTTTATCAACTTGTGCAATAATGCCATCCATTGAGAAAACACCATCTGTAACTACCAAAACCGTTTTACAATTGGATGCAGCTTTAAGTTGTTCTTCTAAGTCTTCCATGTTATTGTTTTTATATCGGAAACGTTGAGCCTTACAAAGCCTTACGCCATCAATGATGGATGCATGATTTAGCTCATCTGAAATAATAGCATCATCTGATCCGAGCAATGGTTCAAAGACTGCACCGTTCGCATCAAATGCTGATGAGAAAAGTATTGTGTCTTCCGTTCCAAGAAACTCAGATAGCTTTGCTTCAAGCTGTTTATGTAAACCTTGGGTTCCGCAAATAAAGCGAACAGACGATAATCCAAATCCCCATTCATCCATAGCTTTTTTTGCAGCTTCAATCAATCTTGGATTGTTTGATAATCCCAAATAATTATTTGCACAAAAGTTTAGAACACTTCCACCACCTTTAGTTTTAATCTCAACTCCCTGTGCTGTAGTAATAATTCTTTCGTTTTTATAAAGACCAGCTTTTTCAATTTCTTCTAATTCGGTTGTATATCTTTCTTTGTGTTGATTAAACATTTTTACTCCTACATGCTTTTATCTAATAATATTTTAGAAACTTTTCCAGTCCAATTCTCAAAGGCGTTGCACCGAAACGTCTCTACTTAAATTCTACAACATATTGTTTTTATTCCCAATCTAAAATCACTTTACTTGCTTCCCCATTTTCCATTGCGTCAAACCCTTTTTGGAAATCTGTGTAGTGGAAATGGTGCGTTATTACTGGAGATAAGTCTAATCCGCTATATAACATCTGTTCCATTTTATACCAAGTGTCATACATTTTTCTACCGTAAATGCCTTTTAGTTCAAGCCCTTTGAAAATAACTTTATCCCATTGGATTTTTGTATCGTTCGGTAAAATTCCAAGTAATGCAATTTTGCCACCATTATACATCTCTTCAATCATCAAATTTAATGCTGATGGAGCTCCTGACATTTCTAACCCAACATCAAAGCCGTGTAAAATATCTTCTTCCATTCTAATATTTTTAATATTTTCTTTCATCGGATTAAAGACACGTGTTGCACCCATTGTTTTTGCTAACTCTAACTTTTTATCATTTACATCAGAAACCACAACATGTCTAGCACCAGCGTGTTTACAGACCGCAATTGCCATACATCCAATTGGTCCTGCTCCAGTTATTAGAACATCTTCTCCGAGTAATGGGAATGAAAGAGCTGTGTGAGTTGCGTTTCCGAAAGGGTCCATAAGTGCTGCAATATCATCTGAAATTCTATTGTTTAAGTTAAGTGCATTTGATGCAGGGATTTTTAGATATTCAGCAAAAGCACCATCAATATTTACTCCAATTCCAATTGTGCTTTCGCAAACATGCGACATTCCTCTTTTACAATTTCTACAAGTTCCACAAACTAAATGGCCTTCTCCAACTACTCTATCTCCAATTTGGAAAGAAGTAACACCATCGCCTTTCTCTGCAACAACACCTGTGTATTCATGTCCAATAACCATGGGAGTTTTTATTGTGTTCTGGCTCCATTCATCCCACTTATAAATGTGAAAATCGGTTCCACAAATTGCAGTTTTTTTAATTTTAATTAAAAGTTCATCACTTCCAATTGTAGGTTTTTCTACTTCATCAAGCCAAAGACCTTTTTCTTTAAATTTCTTAACTAATGCTTTCATTTAGTGCCTTTCGTTTTAAAAATTAGTTAAATTTATTTTTCAATTTCGCTATCAACTTCGTAATAATTTTTGAAACAAGCAATATGCTAATACTACTATCTTGCAACAATTCAATTATTTTTATCAGATTTATCTATTTTTGCAATATCATTAATTTTCACTTTATGAAATAAAAAATATTGGAGTATTATTATATGAATACATTTATTCATCCAGAGCAACATTGGGTTTTATGGGCTATATTAATTTCTGTTGCTGCATTTAGCCTTTGGGCTGAAAGAACAAAAATCGGTTCTCGTCTTTCTGCTGTTGTGGTTGCGATACTTGGTACATTTGTTTTATCTAATTTATATATCATTCCTAGTGCTGCTCCGTCGTATGATGTTGTGTGGTCTTACTTAGTTCCGTTGGCAATTCCATTGTTGCTTTTTAAAGCTGATTTGAGAAAAATAATTAAAGAGGCCGGTCCCACGCTATTGGCTTTTTTCATAGGTGGAATGGGTTCCGTTATTGGAACCATTGTAGCATTTTTTGTTGTTCCACTTGGCGAAAATGGCTGGAAACTTGCAGCAATATTTTCATCAACTTATATTGGTGGCTCAATGAATTATGTTGCCGCTGCCGAAGCTGTGGAATTAAAAACTGGTGATTTACTTGCCGCTGGTATTGCTGCCGACAATTTGGTTATGGCAGCATATTTCCTAGTTCTCTTCGCAATTCCATCAATAAAGTTTTTGCAAAAACGTTTTCCAAATCGTCATCAAACCGAAGCAAGCAAAGATGTTGGAAATCTCTCAGAAGAGATGTCAACAAAAAATAGTATTACACTTCTTAACTTTTCAAAAGCATTGGCAATATCAGCATCGATATGTGCTACGGGTTATTGGCTTGCTGACTTAACTGGCATTGGTGGAACAAGTATTTTAATAATAACTGCAATAGTTGTATCGCTTGCAACTTTATTTCCAAAACAGATTGGAAGCATAGAAGGTGCAGATTTAATTGGAACATTTTTGATGCAAATTTTCTTTGCAGCTATTGGTGCTAGTGCAAATATTTTTGTAGTTCTTAATTATGGTCCAATTCTTTTTGTTTTTGCAGGACTTATTCTTACTATCCATCTTCTGTTTTTACTCGGTGCTGGAAAGTTATTCAAATTAGATTTAGCAGAAATTGTAATAGCGTCAAACGCAAATATGGGTGGACCAACAACAGCAGCTGCAATGGCAGTTGCCCGTAATTGGAGAAATCTTGTAATACCAGCAATTCTGGTTGGAACTCTTGGTTACGCTGTTGCAACATTTTTAGGCGTGGCTTTAGGGTATTGGTTAAAAACTTTTTAGTTTTATTATTCAACTATAGATAACAAATAAAATTAAAAACAATTATTGCTAACTTTACATATTAGAATCTATAAACGTTATTAAAATATGGAACCAAGAAAACAACCAAGAGTTATTCAGTTATTACCCGATTACAAGAGTTATTATCTTGAAGATTTTACTTTAAGTGATATTGCAAAAAAACACAATCTTTCTACTGAAAGAATTAGGAATATTTTTATGTTTATTCATTATAGATTTATCTATTTCCTTGAAGACCAGGAAGATAAACGTTTATACAATTTTATGTACAGCTCTGCATTCAGAACAAAAAGGCATATTACAGATAAACCAGAAATACTGGAAGAACTTATAAATGTTTATGACTCATTCGCTTTGCAAAAAGTTGAAACACACGGCTAAGTTCTAAGTAATTCAGCATTATTTAATTGTAATGTTATCAATAGATAATCTAAAAAAAGAATTTGTCATTTCGAACCCTTTTCTTGGGTGAGAAATCTCGTGAATAGTGGG
>JAQICK010000232.1 GCA_027858595.1 Melioribacteraceae bacterium | reverse complement strand
GCTTTAGTTTTAGTAACAACTATTAGGGCTCAAGTTGATGCTGACACAAGATATTTTAATGAAATTACAATATCTGTTCAAAACCCGACTAATATTGAAAGAATTGATGATTTAATTGAACAAGGGGAGGATGAATTAAATTATTTTGTCTCTCTAAGCCCAAATAAAAATAAAGTTCAATATGCATTTGCAGCAGCATGGGAATTAGAGAAAGACGGAATTAAAAATAAAGATGAGTTTGAAAGTTATATAGATAATGAAATTACAAAATTAAATAATCCATTGGAAATAGAAATTCAATAAACTTGATTTAATTGCTACACCTAGTAGTATTAGAAAATAATAAAAGTTCTATAATAATTTGACAAGGAAGTATTATGAAAAAAAATTCATTTGATGATTTAAACGGAAAAGTTTGTGTCTTAACCGGTGGCGGTGGCGTAATAGGTGCAGTTTTAGCAAACGGGCTTGCACAAGTTGGAGTTAAACTTGCGATTCTAGATATTAAAAAAGAGTTTGCTGATAAAGTGGCTAATAAAGTTATTGAAGATTTAGGAATTGAAGCTATTGGCGTTGAAGCAAATGTTCTAGATAAAGCATCGTTGGAAAATGCTAAAAAAATAATTTTGGAAAAATTTGGGAAAGTTGACATATTAATAAACGGGGCTGGTGGTAATTCACCAAAGGCTACAACCAAAGACGAATTCATAACTGATGAAAACATTAATTCACTGGAAAACACTTTCTTTGGATTAGAACTTGAAGGATTTCAAAAAGTATTTGACCTAAACTTCCTTGGTACTCTTTTACCAACTATGGTTTTTGCAAAAGAAATGGTTGAAAGGAAAGAAGGAGTAATTCTCAATGTTTCCTCAATGAATTCATTTAGATCTTTAACAAAAATTCCTGCGTACTCTGCTGCTAAAGCTTCTATAAATAATTTTACTGAATGGCTTGCTGTTCATTTTGCAAAAATGAATGTAAGAGTAAATGCAATTGCACCAGGATTCTTCCTAACAAATCAAAATAGATTTTTGTTAATAGATGAGGAAACAAAGGGTCTTACAGCCAGAGGGAAAAAAATAATTGATAATACACCAATGAATAAATTTGGTGAACCTGAGGATTTGGTCGGTGGCTCACTGTTTCTTCTCTCGGATGTTTCGAGTTTTATTACAGGCGTTGTTTTACCTATTGATGGTGGGTTTAATATTTATAGTGGTGTTTAAGCAATATTAAAATTTATTATTTAGATAAATAATTTTAGGAAACAAATATGTCAATCGAATTAAAAAAAGATTTCAAATACTCTCTTATTGTACCAACTAGTATGGGAGTGAGAATTACTCCAGTTAATGGTCAACCAGTTCATAGTAGCGATACGTTCAAAATGCAAGCAACTAGTGCTGAAACAAATGTAGCAAGTGTTTCTTCGTATTTAGGATTACCAGTAAAAGTATTAACCACTTTTGTAAAGGATAGTCCAATTTCGAAATTTATTAAGAGCAATTTAGAATCTCGTTTTATGGATTTTGAAGGAGTTGAAGTTGATCAAGGTGATCCGTGGGGATACCGACATCAGTTTAATATTGCTGATAGCGGTTTTGGCTCACGTGGACCGCGTGTTCAAAATGATAGAGCGGGTGAAGTTGGAAGAACTCTAAATGTTAAAGATTTTGATTTAGAAAGAATATTTGGAGAAGAAGGTGTTCAAGTGATGCATCTATCGGGATTGATTGCTGCGTTATCACCTGAGACTAGTGCATTTTCGCTAGAGTTAGCTCGTGCGGCAAAAAAGTATGGAAACAAAATTTCATTCGATCTAAACTATCGAGCCTCTTTTTGGGTCGGAAGAGAAAAAGAATTAAGAGAAGCATTTATAGAAATTGCTTCTGTATCTGATATCCTAGTTGGTAATGAAGAGGATTTTCAATTATGCTTTGGAATTAAAGGACCAGAAGCTGGTGGTAAAAGTATTGATGACAAAATTGAAAACTTCAAAGAAATGATAGACCGTGTGAAAGAGCAATTTCCAACTGCATCTGTGTTTGCTACGACACTGAGAGAAGTTGTTAATACTAATACTCATCTTTGGGGTTGAATTATGTTAGAAGATAATAATTGGCATGTAATTAAACCACGTGAAATAAATGTAATTGATAGAATCGGTGGTGGAGATGGTTTTGTT
>JAQICK010000262.1 GCA_027858595.1 Melioribacteraceae bacterium | reverse complement strand
GGCTAAGTTCTAATAATGTCAGCAAATAATTCTATTTTATTTGCTCAGTATATTTTCAATGTCATTTCGAAATGAGCTTGTTTTGTAGCGATTGAGAAATCTCCCACTATTCACGAGATTTACCTTTGGTGAGCTCGTAACCTCGGTTCTCACCCAAGAAAAGGGTTCGAAATGACAATTTATTTTTTAAAATCATCTATTGATAACATTACGATTAAATAATGCTGAATTACTTAGAACTTAGCCCTCTAGTCTAAACTTTATCGCATCTATTGGATCTGGCAAGCCGATTGGAAACTGCTTCTTCTCATAGTCATCAACAAGTAAAGATAGTATTTCAAGTTCGTTATACTCGACGGAGTTAGCTTTTAATTCCAACTGCATAAGTTCGTATATTCTATTCAACAAAATTGAGTGTTCTTTTTTTGTTTTAATTGCCTTTATCATAAGAAATTTCCTTAATGTTCAAATTATCATATTTATCATGTGTACCTATCCAGACTATAAAAACAATTCCAAGTTTGTATTCAATATCAACAACCAAACGATGATGATTACCTTTAATATTAAAAACAACCCGCTTTTTTGTAATAATGGAGATACACAAAGAAAAAGCAAAAAGAGTGAGCCGCGAATGCACGAATTAAGGCTTCAGCGAAAATCATGAGCAATCATAAAAATCAGAGTCCTATTAGAAGTTCTTAATCTTAACTCATAATCCTAATCTTTTTTGTATCATTACGAAGTATCGGTTTTTCGATGATGATGTAATCTGCGGTAGATTGCCACATCCCACAAAACGGGATTCGCAATGACAGCCATAAGTTTTTAATTGCTTAACTTTGAATCCGTTCTTATCAGTTCTTTCCGTTCGATCCGCGTGCTATTCTTTTGCCCTAGACTAAATCCTTAAAATACTTAATGGTTTTTTCTAATCCCTCTTTCCTGCTAATCTTTGGTTCCCAACCTAAAACAGATTTTGCTTTTGAAATATCTGGCTGTCTTACTTTGGGGTCATCAACGGGAAGATCTTTATAAACAATTTTACTTTTACTATTTGTTAGCTTAATAATTTCTTGTGCAATTTCTTCAATTGTTATTTCATTTGGGTTGCCAATGTTTATTGGATTATCTTCATGAGAAAGCAACAATTTATAAACGCCATCCACAAGGTCGGAAACATAACAGAAACTCCGTGTTTGCGAGCCATCGCCAAAGATTGTTATATCATCACCTTTTAATGCTTGCGATATAAACGCTGGCAATGCTCTTCCATCGTTTGGACGCATTCTGGAGCCGTAAGTATTAAATATCCTTACAATCCTTGTCTCAACATTGTGATAGCGATTATACGCCATTGTGAGAGCTTCTGCAAATCGTTTTGCTTCATCATACACACCACGAGGACCAATTGGGTTAACATTTCCCCAGTAGTCTTCAGATTGTGGGTGAACTTTTGGATCTCCATAAACCTCAGATGTTGAAGCTAACAGAAAACGTGCATTTTTCTCTTTTGCTAATCCAAGAGCTTTATGCGTGCCAAGTGAACCAACTTTTAAAGTTTGTATTGGGAGTTGTAAATAGTCTATAGGACTTGCTGGGGAGGCAAAGTGAAGCACGTAATCAACGCTACCAGAAACATGAATAAAGTCTGTTACATCATGCTTTATAAATTGAAAATTTTTATTTTCAAAGAGGTGTTCAATATTTTTAATATTACCAGTGAGTAAATTATCAATGCAAATTACTTGAAGATTTTCATCAAGTAACTTATCACACAAATGTGAGCCAAGAAACCCAGCTCCACCGGTTACAACTGCTGTTTTGTTATTTATAGACATTAGATTTTTAGACTCAAGATATTATTAGACTTTATTAAGTGGGGTAAATAAAAACACACTGTAAGTGAGAATGACAAGTTGAGAGAATCAAAAACCACATTTGAAAATGGAATAAACCGTTGAAACGGTTGGCTGAACCTGTATGGCATTATTAACCAACGACTTAAGTCGTTGGTTAATAAAAAACATAGTTAATTTGTAACCAGTTTACTGGTTTTTATTATTCAGAATAACTGGGCTATATTAGCTCCATAGCGGAATCAACATGTCTAGAAAAATAGAACGAAGATCAACTCAGATTAGTCACTTCGGCAAGCTCACTTCGACAGGCTCAGTGTGACACAGTGCAAGCATGAAAAAGCATGATAGATTTTATAAATTCAATGGGCGAAAATCATGAACAATCAAACGATGGTTCATACAATGATTAATTTTTAATGTTTAGAAGCAACGGCTAAGTTCTAAGTAATTCAGCATTATTTAATTGTAATGTTATCAATAGATAATCTAAAAAAAGAATTTGTCATTTCGAACCCTTTTCTTGGGTGAGAA
>JAQICK010000399.1 GCA_027858595.1 Melioribacteraceae bacterium | reverse complement strand
ATCAATATCTTCGTAACTACTATTTGTGCAACTTCCAATTAATCCAACACTAAGTTCTTCCGGAAAATTATTTTCTTTTGTAGCATCTTTCATTTTTGATAGAGGCCATGCACGGTCAGGTGAAAAAGGACCATTCAAATGTGGTTCAAGTTCGTCTAAATTAATTTCAAGAATTTGATCGTAATATTTTTCTGGGTTTTCGTAAACCTCAGTATCAGCTTTAAGAACATCACTATTTGCAAGTGCAAGCTCTGCAACATCCGCACGGTGTGTTTTTTTCAAATAATTTGCCATTTTTTCATCAAAAGGGAAAATAGATGTTGTTGCACCAATTTCGGCACCCATATTACAGATTGTTCCTTTGCCAGTTGCAGAAATAGATTTTGTGCCTTCGCCAAAATATTCAACAATTGCACCGGTACCACCTTTAACAGTAAGTTCACCGGCAACTTTTAAGATAACATCTTTTGGAGAAGTCCAACCAGAAAGTTTTCCTGTTAATTTAACACCAATTAGTTTTGGCCATTTTAATTCCCAAGCCATTCCGCTCATCACATCAACAACATCTGCACCACCAACACCAATAGCAACCATTCCAAGTCCACCAGCGTTAGGCGTGTGCGAGTCAGAGCCAATCATCATTCCACCAGGGAACGCATAATTTTCTAATACTACTTGATGAATAATTCCAGCCCCAGCTTTCCAAAAACCAGCACCATATTTTTGAGTTACAGATGCAAGAAAATCATAAACTTCAACGTTCTCATCATTAGCTCTATCAAGATCGGCTTTAGCATTATCGCGAGCTTGAATTAAGTGATCAGCATGTGCTGTAGAAGGAACAGCTACTGTTTTTCTTCCAGAGTGCATAAATTGTAGCATTGCCATTTGTGCTGTTGCATCTTGCATTGCAACTCTATCTGGTGCTAAATCTACATAATCAATACCACGGCTAAATTCTGTGGTTGTTTCATCCCAAAGATGGGAATATAAAATCTTTTCGGCATATGTCATTGGTCTTCCAAGAGCTTCGCGAGCTTTGCTCACTTTATCCGAAAAACCAGCATAAACTTTTTGAATCATGTCAAAATTTTCAGCCATTTTTATCTCCAATTACTTTAAAAAATCTAATCATAAAAAATACGGAATTTTTGAAAAGATTGCTTTAGTATCTTGATATTAAGATGTTCTATTCTAAGATGATATTCACACTTATTTTGTCTTTTACAATAATTTATATGTTTTAAAATCAACTTGATTTTTGGGCTATATAATAATAGGTTTTGCAGTAACAAATAATAAGGTTTATGGAATTTTACAACGACTACCCAGAAGAGTTTGACGAATTTGATTTTGATGAATCGGCTCTTATAGATAAGATAGCAGCGAGCCTCGAGTTTATCGAAAATGGTACGGCAATTCTTAATGTTGACGCTATAGATGAAACCATTCAGCTTTGCCTAGAGAGTGATTTTGTAGAGGAAGGCTTGCTTCTTGTGGAATCCGTTTTGGAATTCTCACCCTTCAATTCAGAGTTTTGGCAATATAAAGGTATTCTGTTAAATAATAAATTTGATTTTGTAGAAGCTTATTTTGCATTTGAAAAATCTCTATCTCTTAGCCCAAATGATGTAGAGTCTTTAATTAACAAAGCAATTGCAGAAGAAAACCTCGAAATGTTTGATGATGCTATTGAGACCTTAGAAGAGGTGTTAAATCTTGAACAGAATAACGAAGAAGCGTTTTTTAATTTAGGATTTCTCTACGAAAGAAACGACATGCTAGGTAAAGCTATTGAATTATTTAAAAAAGCTGTAACAATAGACCCGCTATTTGCTGAAGCATGGTACGAGCTAGGATTTTGTTATGAATATAATGATTTGCTAGATGAAGCTTTATCGGCGTATAATACTTTTCTTGAAATTGAACCATACAGTTATTCTGGTTGGTACAACAAAGGAATTGTTTATGTTAAACTAAATAAATTTCAGGAAGCAATTGATGATTTTGAACTTTCCATTGCACTGAACGATGGCTTCTCGAGTTCATGGTTTAATAGTGGGGTTGCCTACGCTAATTTGAATTTGTACGAAGACGCACTTGTGTATATCAAACAAGCTGTTACGTTAGATGCTAACGATTCAACTCTTTGGTTCACACTAGGACAGGCTCACGAAGATTTAGAGCAATACGAAGAAGCAATTAAAGCATACACAAAGGCATTACAGATAGATAATATTTTATTCGATGCTTTCTTAGCTCGTGCAGTATCTTTTAACAATATCAACAAACGTAATTTAGCCTTAGAGGATATTAACAAAGCAATATCATTAGACAGCACATCTATTGAAGCATGGGAAACAAAAGCACAAATTGAAATTAATCTCGATGAGTTAAATTCAGCAATTAATAGTTATGAAAAAGTATTAGGGTTAGATAGTAAAAGTTTTAATGCCTGGAGTAAGTTGGCAGAAATTAACTCAGAAATAGGAAACTTAAAAGAAAGTATGCATGCAGTTTCTGTTTGTACAGAATTGTATCCAGAAAGGGCAAACTCTTATTTTGGAAAAAAGGGAAGGGAAAATACCTCTTAAAGATAACGGAGAAACATCAGAATATTTGAAATCTTCATTTTCGTCTAATTCAAATAAAAAAAACGATGTATCCAAAGATGCACAAGAAATTAAACAAAGCAACAAAACATTATAAATTATAAGCAACGGTCTTTATGCATTCGTCTATTGAAATAAAATATAACACCAAAATTGTAGGCGTAGTTGGACATCCAATTAAGCACTCTCTTTCTCCTATGATGCATAATTATGCTTTTAATAAAGGGGGATTAGATTTTGTATATCTCCCATTTGATATTGCATCCACAAACTTAAAAGATGCTCTTAAAGGCATGGTGGCACTAGGTATTGCTGGCTTTAACGTAACAATTCCACACAAAGAGAGAATAGTTGAATATTTAGATGAACTATCAGATAGTGCAAAAATTGTAAATGCAGTAAATACAGTTGTAAATGAAAATGGCAAATTACATGGATACAACACAGATGTTAACGGAATACTTAAAACACTAGAAGATTATAAAGATGATATTGCAGGAAAAACGGTAAGTGTTTTAGGCGCCGGAGGCGCTGCACGTGCAGTAATTTATACTTTAATTAATAATTTTAATGTTAAGAAAATTAACATCATTAATCGTACTGGAGAAAAAGCAGAATCACTAAAAGATTATTTTTCGTCAAAAATGCTTTTTGAAAAGATTAAAGCCTACGAATTAGTTCCACCAGATGTTACAGAAATTTTATCTAAATCCAAATTAATTATTAATGCATCGGCTATTGGAATGTCGCCTGAGGAAGACGATTCACCAACAACAATTCCAAAATCATTTAACAATAAACAAATAGTCTTCGACCTTGTTTATAATCCTCGTAAAACTAAATTTTTATCTATAGCCGAAAGCCAGGGTGCAACTATCTTAAATGGATTGAAGATGTTTATTGAGCAGGGGGCAAAGGCGTTTGAACTTTGGACAAACGAAAAAATGGAGATAGAAAAAATAACAGAGATTTTGAATAAAGAAGCAGAATTATAACTCCACTTTTTCTCCATTTTCATTATACAATATTTCAGATTTCAACTCGCCGTCTAAGTATATTGCTTCACGTTTAATTAAACCATTTGGATGATAGGTGTAGAACTCCCCATCAGGAAGATTGTTTTTGTAATTCCCATAGTCTGAAACTTCTCCATTTGCAAAGTACCAAGTTGCGTAACCATTTTTCTTGCCATCCGAATAATCCATTTTATATTTAAGATTTCCATTCTCGTAATATTGGGCAACTAGACCAACTATTTTTCCAACAGAATATTCTCTCTCCTCTTTTATCTGTCCTGTTGGATAAAGAATAACCCATTTGCCATTAAGCGTATCATTGCTATACTTGGCTTGCTTTACAACTATACCACTCTCATCATAAATAGAACTATAGCCATTTTTTTTTTCATCTTGATATTCTGTTCGCTCTTTTAGAATTCCATCCTCTGAATAATAATAGGAAGTGCCATTTAATAAACCCATGCGGTAGCAAAGGTCAGACTTTAAATAACCATTTAAATAGTAATATCTATTCCTCCTATCAAGTTTTCCATTTTTAAAACTTTGTTCAGATTTAATAAATCCATTTCCATGAAACTCACTAAAATTTTCTTCTACCTTTGCAACGCTTGAACCATATTCATATTTTTCACGTTTAGTTACTTGACCATTAGAGTAAATGTCAATTACTTTTATAGATCCATCTGGATAGTACAGATAAGAGGTTCCGTCAAGTTTATCCTCTTTGTATAGTGCTTCAAGTGCAACCTGCTTGAAATCATAATAGACCTTTGTAACTCCGTCCATTTTACCGTTTTTATAATTCCGTTCTACTTCTACTCTTCCATCTTTGTAAAATATTTTGGAAAGTCCATGAAGCACACCATTTTTGTATTGCCAGATTCCCTGCAGTTCGCCGCTCCTGTAGTAGGTTCTCGTAAATCCATCTTGAATGCCATTTTTGTAAAATGGTTCAGACCACAACTCCCCTGTTTCATAATACCACTGCGATTTATCTTCAAGTTTGCCATGAATGTAGTTCCATTTCATGCTTAAAGTTTTATCTTCAAAATACCAAAGAGATGTCCCTTCTTCTAAACCATTTACAAAAGTCCAATCTTTCCAAAGTTGCCCAGTCTCGTAAAACTCTTGAAATATTCCGTTCTTAACGCCATTTGAAAATTCACCGTAAGTTTTAAGCTTGCCGTTTTTAAAACGCTCGGTTCGTATCTCTTTTTCGGTAGTATTTGTTTGGGCAGAGAGTGTTATCGTAAGGATTAAAGCTAAAAATATTTTCAAGTTCATACATCAACAAATGATAAAATAAAAGAAGCAAAATATATAATTCCATTATAACATTTTAACAAAAATGTATAACTTTGCTTCTAAATATTTGTAGAGGTTATATGTTTGAAGCTGAAAGAATAGTAGAATTTGGAATGTGTGATAGTGCGGGTGTTTTATTTTTTGCAAAAATATTTGATTTATCACACTCTGTCTATGAGGAATTTATTTTAAGAAGTAATGTAAAGGATAGTTATTTTGAGAACGATAGTTTTGCAATTCCATTAGTAAACACAACAGCGGATTTCCACGAACCTATAAGGCTTCACGAGGTTTTAATTGCAAATTTAATTGTTTCCAAGATTGGGAATTCATCCTTTCAACTTACAATCTCTTTTGTTGATGAAGATGGTATTAAAAGAGCAACAACAAAAACTACACATGTGTTTGTTAGCAAAAAGGATTTTAAGAAAATTGAAATTCCAGAGGAGTTTTTAAATTTATTAAAAGAAAACCAGAATTAACTTTTGTTGTTGAACATTTCTTTAATTTCTTCAACATTTACTTTTCCCAATGCAGTCTTTGGTAATTCGTCTACAAGCAAAATTCTTTTTGGAATTTTATAGGACGAGATTTTTGATTTTATGTAATCAATTATCTCTTTTTCGGAAAAGGGAAAAGGCTTGTCTAAAGAAATAATTGCAACTGGAATTTCTCCCCACTCAGAGTCTTTAATTGGAAAAACCAACGACTCTTTAACTTCTAGAAGTTCGTTGAAAATTTTTTCAATTTCACGGGGGTCAATATTTTCACCTCCTGAAACTATTAAATCTGTTCTTCGGGAAACAATAAATAAATTATTGTAGTTATCAAAGTAGCCATAATCGCCAGTTAAATAAAAATCGCCATAAATTTTGGAGTTCCATACGTTTTCATCATTTATATACCCAGAAGCAATAGTGGGGCTAGCAATAGCAATTTCGCCTACAACGTTATTAGCAACATTTGTTTTTGAGTCATCCAAAATTTTAATTTTAATGTTAGCAAATGGTTTTCCAGCAGATGCAGGATTATCTTCCAACTCTTTTCCCCAACACGCTGTTGCCATTGCTGTGGTTTCCGAGGAACCATAAACTTTAACAATTGGCCATTTGTTGCGAATTGAAGAATAGATTAGTTCATCATCACTAGGTCCGCCACCCAAAAACAAATGCCTCAAACTTTTATTTGGTTCTATTCCAACCTCAATCATCCGCTTTAACATTGTAGGAACAAGCGAAATAATAGTAGGATTATATTTGTCCATTGAATTTACTATGTCTTCTTGCTTAAGTGATTTTGGTAAAACAAGAGTGCCACCAGAAAGCAAAGCTCTATTAATAATTGAGAATCCGCCTATATGATAAAATGGAAGGGATGCTAAAAATAAATCTTCGTTAGAAAAACCAAATGATTGTGAAGTAGAAATATAGCTTTGGTAAAGATTGTTGTTTGTTGTCTTTACTCCTTTGGGTTTGCCAGATGAACCCGATGTATGAATAATAACTGCAGTATCATTGGGCTCAGGCTCTAAGGTTGTTTTATACTCTTTCCCATCGGATTTAATAAGCATTTTAATTGTGGGAATATTTATCGTGTGATTTAAAATATTATCATCTCTAATTATAGAACTGCAATTGGATGAAAGAAGAATCGATTTAATTTCAGCATCTTTTAGTCTAGTGTTTATAGGGACAGGAATAGCCCCAAGTTTCCAGAGTGAATAAATGGCAATTACATATTCAATTGAAGTGTAACCAATAATTGCAATGTTTTCCTTTTGTTTAACACCATTGTCAAAATAATATTGGGCGGTTTTAATAATGATATTAGTAAGTGAAGAAAAAGGAATTGAACTATTATCGTCAACAATAGCAAGGCTTTTATCAATCATAAATTTAACCCATTAAATTCTGGAGGATATTTTTTGTGATTGAAAAAAATAGTTCCATCTGAAACGGGATATTCGTCAGATGCTAAATCCTCGGCTAAATATGATGCTGTGTTTAATCCATGTGCATGATTTCCGTTTACCATTGATGCTAGAAGCATAAGAGCAGAGCGACCAACGGCGGATTCAAACGCGGAAGAAATAATAATTTTCTTCCCAAGTTTTTCTGCTGATTTAATGAAAGTGATTGTCTCAATTATTCCCCCCAGAATAGAGGGTTTAAGAATAATGGTCTGGATATTAGATTTTTCAATTATGTTTCTAGCGTCATTACAATTCTTAATTGTCTCATCAACAGCTATTGGAATAGGACTAAAATCGGAGAGCATTACAAGCTCATTTATGTCATTGACTGGTTGCTCTATTAATTCAATCTTTGTATTGTCGAGTGCATTTACAGCATACTCTGCTTTTTCGTAATCCCAATTTCCATTAATGTCTAATCTAATTTTAATTGAATCATCTATTCTGTTAGTAATAGTTTTAATCAATTCAATGTCATCGTTAAAACTATTTCCACCAATTTTAATTTTTATAGTTTTAAAATCCTTTGAAAGCAAGTCGTCAATTTTTTTGAGCACTACATCTCTATTCGCTATTCCAACAAGACCATTTACTTTTATTTGCTTGTCTGCCCCAAGCAAGGATGTTAGTTCACCACGTTTTATTAGAAGAGAAATTACGGCTTGTTCAATTCCAAAAGCAAGAGATGGCAGGTCAGATATAGATTGTAGTTCATGAATTAAATCGAATTCAATTTTTTTAGCAGCTTTTTCTATTATTGAATAGTGGAGTTTGTTTAGAGCTATGTCGCATTTCTCAAGTGTTTCTAGGCTAAATCCTGGAAGCGGGGCTACTTCTCCAAATCCTATTAAGTTATTTTCATCTACAATTCTAACAATAAACCCTTCACGGTTGTTAATATTAAAAGAAGCATTCTTAAAAGTAGATTTAGGTTTTAAGTTATAGGGAAAAAATTTAAAGTCACGAATAATCATAATATAATTCCAATAGCAAATAGTAATGAAAAGAGGATTGATAGTTTTGCAGTAAGCTCTAGTGTTTTGTTTAATCGTTCGCCAACAAAAGTTCTCATTTCTATAATAAGTTTAATCCCAAGCGGAATCGAAATCAAAGGCAAAAGTATATAAATGGAAGTATCGTATAAAACAAAAATGCAAATTGGAATTACATATGAAACTAGCAATGAAATATTATATTGAAAGCGGGCAAACGGTTTTCCAAATTTTACGGCTAGCGTATTTTTGTTTTTCTTTTTGTCTTCGTCGGCATCACGATAATTATTTACTACAAGAATGTTTGTAATCAAAAGTCCAACTGGAACAGACGCAAATAAAACAAACGGTGAAAACTGTAGAGCTTGAACGTAATAAGTTCCAACAGTTGCGACCACTCCGAAAAAAACGAAAACAAATACATCGCCTAATCCGTTGTACGCAAGTGGATAAGGTCCAGCGGTGTAGGCATATCCGGAAATAATTGAAAGAATTCCAATTAGCAAAATTATCCATCCTGCGTGATAGACTAGGAAAAGTCCAAGAATAAATGTTATTCCAAAAGTAAGATAAATTGCTAATTTCATTTGTGCTGGCGAAATCCACCCAGCAGCTAAGGCTCTTGTTGGACCAACACGATTTTCATCATCTGAGCCTTTTAAAAAATCGTAAAGATCATTTACAAAGTTAGTGCCAATTTGAATTAATAGAGAACAGATTAAAGCAAGAGTGGCAGCAAGTAAATTTAGGTCGTCAGTGCTAAACGCAACGGCGGTTCCAACAAAAACGGGAGCCGCAGCCGCGGGTAATGTTTTTGGACGACTTGCAAGAATCCAAATTTTTATTCTGTCTATCATTAAATCTTATATTTTATGGAAATCATAAATTAAAATTATTCATTTGTGTTAACAATTGCATTATATAAAGAACAGTAGGAACGCAGATTATTGGGATACATCATTGATAAATCGGTAGCTCTAAAACGATTAATTTTAGTTCTTCTACATTATTTTTAACAGAGAAAGCAAAACAACAAATAACAAAATATAAATTACAAGCAAAACTCAAAAACCAAATGTCAGAATTCAAACTTGTGTTTTGTGCTAAATCAAGTATG
>JAQICK010000268.1 GCA_027858595.1 Melioribacteraceae bacterium | reverse complement strand
AATTGAATATCTACTTGAAAAATAGAAAAGATATGAAAAGCAATTCCAGAATCTAAAATCGTCAATTCTAATTACACAATTACTATCTTTTGAATCTATTAAATTTTACAATTTTATTTAGTAATTTTACTTATGCTAGAGAAACTTGAAGAAATGCTAGGCGTAAGAATAATTTCCACCTCCAATATTGGTGGTGGATCTATTGCGAATTCTCAACTTATTAAAACAGAACGTGGTGTAAATTATTTTCTTAAGTCGTATGGAAGCAATAAAGAAATTCTTAAATCCGAAGCAAATGGATTGGAAGAATTAGCAAAGACAGAGGCTATTAGAATTCCCAAAGTAGTCGCTGTTACTAATGATTTTTTAATTTTGGAGTATATTCATACTGGAAAAAGGAACAATAATTTCTCCGAAATTTTTGGACGTAAATTTGCTCAAATGCACAGAACGACCTCCGAACAATTTGGATTTTTCGAGAACAACTTCATTGGCTCAAATCCACAAATTAATGTAAATAGAAGTAATTGCTGGATTGAATTCTTTTGGGAAAACAGATTACTATTTCAATTCAGACTAGCTGAACGGAACGGTTACGTGGATAATGATTTTCATAAATTATTTAATAAACTAGAAACCCAAGTTCCCCTCATTTTATCTGGAACTGAAGAGCCTCCAACTATATTGCACGGAGATTTATGGAGTGGTAATTTTATGGTTGATGAAATTGGAATACCAGTATTGATTGATCCTGCTGTATATTATGGCAATAGAGAGTCTGATTTAGCAATGACTCAAATGTTTGGAGGATTTGATTCAAAATTCTATTCGGCCTATAATGAAATATATCCTCTTTGTGATGATTGGGAATACAGAATGGATTTATATATGTTGTATCACGTTATCAATCACTTAAACTTATTTGGAACAAGTTACTATAACCAAGCTATTTCAATTATCAAGAAATATACATAGTGAGTTTTGTAATAGATATTAAAACAAAATATAGCCCTTTACTACTAATCATTCTCTCTTTGTCTGTCTTTTCATCCTTCACAAATAAAACTCTTTTTGCACAAGAAAAGATAAACAAATCTGATACTAACAAAGTTAGCACTACAAAACTGGCAATAATTGGTGGAACAACAGCTACGTTTTTTACTTATGGATATGTAATTCAAAATAATGTATGGTGGAAAGGTGATAAGAGTGAGTTTCACTTTAACAACAATCAAGATTATAAATATGCACTAAATGCTGATAAATTAGGTCACTTCTATTTTGGATATCTTACTACAAATATTTACTCTGATTTATTTCAATGGGCTGGAGTTAGAAGGAAAAACGCACTGCTCTACGGTGGAATTATTGCATTCTCATTCCATACTTTTACAGAAATTAGAGATGGATTTTCAGCCGAATATGGTTTTAGCTGGGGAGATTTGTCTGCTGATTTCTTAGGTGCGGCCTATCCAAGTTTGCAAGAGTATTATCCAGTTTTAAAACCGTTCGATTTTAAAATTAGTTTTTATCCTTCCGAAAAATTAAAAAGTGGTTCCCACTCAAATATTATGGATGATTACGAGAGCACATACCACTGGCTTTCTATTGATGTAAACAGGCTTTTGCCAAAATCAGCAAAAGATGTTTTCCCAGATTTTATTGATATAACAATAGGGCACAGCGTAAATAATTTAGATGGATTTGGTGGCGGAAATCATGAGTTGTATATTGGTCTCGATTGGGATTTTGAAGCCTTGCCTGGTGAAAACAAATTATGGAAAACAATAAAACGATGGCTTAATTTCTATCACTTTCCTGCCCCTGCAGTCAGGGTATATCCAGATGTTGTTTGGTATGGTTTGAAATTCTAACACTTCGGCTCCGCTCAGTGCAATAATGCCAGTCTACACAACCTTCAACTTTTCTATAACTTCATAAACTAAACGTGCTGTAATTCCCCAAATAATTTCACCTTGGGTTTTGTAGACCATAACATCTCTGATGCTTTTGTAGTAAGTATCATTTCCATTGTTGCTTGGAAGAATTAATTCATCCTCTTCCCCGCTTGGGTTGTATGATTTGTGTTCAACAGTTGAATGAATTTTATAATGCTCTGGTTCGTTGTTTTCAAAAAATGAAAGAGGAACTAAAAACACTTTTTCAACTTCAGATTTATCAATTATTAACTCTTGTAGATTGTCGATCTTTACTTCGGCAATAATTGGCTCAACTAAAACTCCACGAGGACCAAAGAGGATATTTAGTTTACCAATTACATTTATTTTGTTTTTCTCAATTCCAATTTCTTCAAATGTTTCACGGAGTGCTGTATGCACAACACTTTTATCTGTTTTTTCAACTCTACCACCAGGAAAACATATTTCACCGCCCTGTTTAATATTTGCAGAACGTTTTTCAAAAAGGAAATGGTATTCATCATCAACAAATACAAGTGGAATTAAAACAGCCGAATTAAAGAATTCATCTTTGCCAAGTATTCCATGCACTTTGGGGAGATTTGATTTTAATTTATCTAATAGATTCATATAGTCGTTACACAATATTTAAATTACATGATACAAAACAGGACAAATGGATTACAGTATTCAGATATAAATCATCATTGCTTTTCCGAAAAAATCATAATAATCAGCGTTCCAATGTTTTAGGTTTTTTGTTTCTTCTTTTTGGCTGCAGGAAAAAGAATGTTGTTCAGTATTAATCTATATCCAGGCGAATTTTTATATAATTCCAATTCGGTTGGAGGATCGCCTACAGCATGTCTATAATCTTCGGGATCGTGTCCTGCATAAAATGTAAAAGTTCCTCGTCCAAATTTTCCGTGAATATATTTTACTTGGTTAGTTCCTGCACGTTCGCCAAGTATGTAAACAGATTTTTTAATTAATTCCTTACGGAACATTGTCGTTTGCCCCATAAATCCGCGTAATACATTTACGTGATTTTGTGTAAGCATTGTTGGAACTGGATCATACTTTGCGGAATATTCAAAAAGCGTGAAATAATCATTTTCCCAATTTCCAATTTCTAACGGCTGGATATCAATATTGCTATATTCATAAATCATTGGATTTAGTTCGACTTTAAAATCTGTGAATGCAAACGTATTATTAAAATTTAATTTGTTTTGCACATCCGCATCTGGAGCATCTCCATCATACATTTTGTCAACAAAATCAACATTCATTCCGGCGAGAGTAATATCGTAACTATCGGTTGCAGAACACATTGCAAAGAGAAATCCTCCATCGGCAACAAAATTTTTAATTGTTAACACAACCGCTTTCTCCATTTCGGAGACCTTTTTAAATCCAAGTTTTGCTGCTTCATTTTCATAAAGGGCTTGCTGTTGGATATACCATTGTGCTCCACGAAAACTTGCATAAAATTTTCCATACTGCCCTGTAAAGTCTTCATGAAAAAGATGAAGCCAATCATACTTTGACAAATCGCCCTTTATAATTTCGTCATTCCAGATTTTATCATATTTTACTTCGGCATAATCAAGAACAAGAGTTACAGCATCATCCCACGGGAGGAATCCGTCAGGAACAAATACTGCAATCTTTGGAGCTTTTTCTAAACGAATAACTTCCATGTTTTGATCTTCGCTTTGAACAAAAGAATAAATATCGATTAACTCAGAATTAGAAATTGCATCAAAGCTAACTCCACGCAGTCTGCATTTTAGTGCAAGTTCATCGGAGTAATCAATCATAAACGAACCGCCACGATAGTTTAAAAGCCAGTCGGCAGTGGCACCAAGCTCGATTTCGTTAAATGTTATTCCATAAGCTTTTAAATGATTTGTCTGATTTAAATCCATATTAATTAATAGCTTGGATTGGGCGGTAAGCGTAATTGCTGCAAAAAATATTATTAAAATATATTTCATGATTTCTTTGAGTTTTCGTAAAAAATTTGTCATTTCGAACCCGTTTTGTGGGTGAGAACCGTAAACTCACCGAAGGTAAATCTTATGATTTATTAGAGATTTCTCACCTGATAAAAATCATCAGAATCGAAATGACAAAAAAAAATATTTTACAGAAGTTCTATTGGTTTATAATACAACTTTTGTAGTTAATCTAAAATGAAAACATAAATCTAACTTATTTCCAACCCTTTATCACGTTGTTTTAATATCAATTTGTAATTTCTTGCTTTATTAAATTTAAAGCTATATTTGTTTTGTCATCAAACTTTTTTTAATTGAGTTTCTGCAAAACAAAGAATTTGACACTTCAAACTAGTGTTTTTTGCTTAAGCTTTATTATTTGTTTCAGAAAACACGAGCATTATTAGTAAATGGAAAATAATTTTATAGAAAATAAAACTTTTGAAAAAACAAATTTTTCAGAGAAGGAAATTTCGTTTGGTGAATACGAAAACTGCAAATTTACTTATTGCAATTTCGCCGACGTGAATCTAAACAACTTTGTATTTATAGAATGTGAATTTATCAGTTGTAATTTTAGTAATGCAAAAATCAAAAATACAGCTTTGAAAGATGTGAAGTTTAGAAACTGCAAACTTCTTGGATTAAACTTCAGCTCTTGTGATAGTTTTTTGTTGTCAATTTATTTTGAAGACTCTCACCTAAACTTAGCATCTTTTTACAAACTTGATTTGAAGGGGATTGAATTCAAAAATTGTAATCTTCAAGAGGTTGATTTCACAAAAGCCGATTTGACAAGTTCTACTTTTGAAAATTGTGATTTAAATAGAGCAGTATTTGTAAATACAATTTTAGAAAAATCTGACTTTAGGAACGCTTACAATTACTCATTCGATCCAGATATAAATAGAATTAAGAAAGCTAAGTTTTCAGCATCAGGTGTTCTTGGTTTGTTAGATAAGTATAATGTTTTAATTGAGTAAAAATACAGCGTTACAAATTGGGGCTTTAATAGATTAGTATGTTGATGGGACTATCAAAATAGCCCCATCAAATTAGTTAAGCAGACTTCTTTTCAGTCTCTACATAAACTGGATCTTCGCCTGTCTCCACAGTGTTTTTAGTAATTAAACACTTTTCAATATTTGTCTTTGAAGGAAGTTCATACATAATATCCAACAGTGATGTTTCAACAACTGAACGCAAAGCTCTTGCACCCGTTTTTCTTTCCATAGCTTTTTTAACAATCAACTTTAACGCTTCTTTTTCAAACTCTAATTCAACCCCTTCCATCATAAAAAGTTTTTTGAATTGTTTTACAATTGCATTCTTAGGTTCGGTTAAAATTCGCAACATCGATTCTTCATCAAGTGGTTTTAGAGAAGCTATCATAGGCAATCGTCCAACTAACTCTGGAATCAATCCAAACTTAACCATATCATCAGGCTGAACTTGTTGTAAAATTTCATCTTCAGAATAGTGATGTTTAACTTCTTCTAATTCTGAATCGAAACCCATAACGCTTTGGTTTATACGTGATGCAATAATTGGTTCAAGTCCGTCGAACGCACCACCAACTACAAATAGAATGTTTTTTGTATTAACATTAATTAGATTTTGCTCAGGATGTTTTCTTCCGCCTTTCGGTGGAACACCAGCAACAGTTCCTTCAATAATTTTTAGAAGAGCCTGCTGAACGCCTTCGCCAGAAACATCTCTTGTGATTGAAGCCGATTCGCTCTTGCGTGCAATCTTATCAATTTCATCAATGTAAATAATTCCCTTTTGGGCTTTCTCAAGATTGTATTCAGCCGCTTGAAGTAAACGCACAAGTATGGTTTCAACATCATCGCCAACGTACCCAGCCTCTGTAAGCGTTGTTGCATCGGCAATGGCAAAGGGAACATCCAAAATTCTTGCTAGAGTTTGAGCGATTAATGTTTTTCCAACGCCAGTAGGTCCAGCAAGCAAAATATTACTTTTCTCAATTTCAACATCGTCAAGCTCAAAGAATGATGAGCTTGCATTTATTCTCTTGAAGTGATTATACACTGCAACAGAAAGAACTTTCTTCGCTTGATCTTGCCCAATTATGTGTTCGTTCAATTTGCTGTGAATTATATCAGGAGTAAGTGTGTTTTCTTCGGGCGTTTCGCTCTTGAAAGCAGCAAGGTTATCTTTAAGTATATCAACACTGGATTTTATACAGTGGTCGCAAATGTAAACATCAGGACCAGCAACCATGCTAGCAACTTCGCTGCCATCTCTTCCACAGAATGAGCATTTAACTTTATCGTGTTCTTTATTGTTTGTCATATATTTTCACTTCTTTTATTTTTTAATCGTTTTAAGTTTTTTTGAGATTTTTCAAGATATAAAGAGTTTGGAAACAGTTCTAAAAACTTTTCGTATGTAGAAATTGCAGTTTTTTCATCCGCAATGCCAAACTCATAAACTTGTGCCAACATATAAAAACTTCTATCTGCAAAAATATTCATTTCTTTTGTTTCAGACAATTCTTTTAACACTTCAATTGCAACTGGATATTTACTCTGTGCTATCAAAATTTCAGAATATTTTAATCGTGAGATGTTATTTATGAAAAATAGATTCTTATTTTCGCTTAATTCCTTAAAAATTTTTTCTGCATGGATAAAACTTGATTGTGTTGCAAGTAGTTCTGCGTTAGCAAATCTTACAAGATTAAGCGAATCTCTTTTTCCAACATTAATAATCATTGCAAGTTGAATTGCATCGTTCGATAAATCGTTAGATAAATCCTGGTTAATATTGGCTAACGTTGATAGGGCACCTGCAAAATTGGATTTATAAAACTCAATTTGTGCAATTAAATATTTTGCTTCTTCTTTTGTTCCATTTTCTGTTTGCGAAGACGAAAACACATTTTGCAAATTCCTTTTTGCCAAATCAAGTTTATTGGAAAGAACTAAAATCTTGGCAATTTCTAAATTAGCCTTTCCATAATGGATTGAAAGCGAGGAGGCCTCAATTATTTTTTGAAAATATTTCTCAGCAATTTCAAAATCATTAAATCTATTTAAGTAAATTCTTCCTATCCTATAAAGGGCTTCGTTAGCCAGTTCCCCATTCACCACATCTAGTATTGATTTATATGTTTCTATAATTGGATTATATTTGTATGCTTCAGTTGTGTCAATTTCAGAAATTGGCTTCCAATTGTTATGTGTGGTCTTCCACTCTTTGTCAAGTTTAGATTCAAGTGTTCTAGCAAAACCTAATTTGCTATTTGGAATAAATCTTGAGCTAGGATAATTTTCAATTAAATAATTAAACGATTGCGAAGCAACATCATACTCACCGCTACTATATGTTTGTGTAGCAAAATTATAAATTCTCACTCCATCATCATTTTTGCTTTTTGCTAATTTCTTTTCTACCTCAAATGCCTTGTTGTATTCGTTATTTCTAACATACAAAAACGAAAGCAACTCGTTAACGGAAACATTCTCACTTTCTTTATCAATCGCAGCTAGGCTTTCTTCAGTAGCACCAACCGCCGAAAGATATGTGTCCATTCGTCTTTTAATATAATCTAATTGCGAAGGTTGCTTTGTCAATGCCTCTACATATTCAAGTGCAGCTTTTTTGTATTCCATTATATGGGAATAGATTTGTGCAAGTTGATACGAAAACTGGGTTGGGTTTGATGATTTGGTTTTGCCTTCTTCCAAATATTTTATTGCTATTTCAAAAGCACGATTTTCAATAGCTGAATTTGAAATAATGGTGTAATTAATTTTGGAGTTTTTATTAACCAAAATTCCTTTATCCCACGTCTCTACTGCTTTTTCGTTATTTCCATTTATATAATATGTCGATCCGAGCACCCCGTAAAGTGAAACATCGTTTGGTCGTAATTTTATTCTGCCAGAAAGAAATGAAATTGACTTATCGTAATTTTTTAATTTTAGATAAACATTATTTAATGAGTTTGCATACTGATTATTTGTTGGCTT
>JAQICK010000305.1 GCA_027858595.1 Melioribacteraceae bacterium | reverse complement strand
CTTTACATAATCACAAAAAAATCACGTCTTTGCGAGGAGCTTTATCCCGAAGCAATCTGCCAAAATGTGAGAGATTGCGAACCTCGACAAAAAGAATCGAGGTTCGCAATGACAGAATTAGGTTATGTAAAGCCTTCAAAATGACAATATTTATTTAGGAAGTATAAACAATGAAGACAAAATTATTAGTTATTTTATTTTTTCTATTGCAAACCATAGTTAGCAGCCAAAATTTTAGTGGAAGACTTTCCTCTTCTGTTTATTCTTTTGAACGCCATGTTGTAAGTGAATCGTATAACTATTTACGTACATTCCAAACTCTTCAACTTAATGCAAGGCATGGGAAATTTGCAATTAAAACCAGACTCAATTACGAAATGGATATTGCTCAAGAAATGGTTAACGATCCACGTTTGCGTATTTACAATCTATATTTTGAAGGACGTAATTTATTCAATCTCGTTACATTTAAGATTGGTCGTATTTCACTATTTAATAATGTATCTAGTGGAACTTACGATGGTGGAAATATTAAGTTCAAGTATGATGGATATAAATTAGATTTATTCTATGGTGCCAATGTTCCTGCCTACCAGAAGTTTGAAATTACAGACGACTGGGAAAACAATTATGTAATGAGTGGGAAATTAGACATCACTGCAATTGACAATTTTAGAATTGGACTTAGTTACATTGATAAGAACTACTCTTTCAATTCTTATGAAACAATTCGCTTGGATGACAATTTAAATCCTATGGATTATTTAATTAAAAATCATTCAAATCAATTTAAGTATGCTTCTGCTGATGTTTCATACAGATTAAAAAATAATTTCAACATTTACACTCGCTACGATTACGATTTGAACTTCAACACAACTTCACGTTTTGAGTTAACTGGACGATACGAGCAAATTGAAAATCTTGGATTATCGCTTTACTACAATTATCGAGCACCACAAATTAGATACAACTCAATTTTTGCCGTTTTCGATTACGGAAATACTCACGAAATTGAAGCTGGGGCTGATTTCAAAATAAATCCTAATTGTTCTGTAACCGGAAAATTTGCTAATGTTACTTACAAAGACGATAACGCACAGCGAGCTACTATCGGTTTAAACACAAAATTTGGAAGCGTTAGCTACAGAAAAACTTTTGGATATGCTGGTGAGCTAGATGCCCTTTCAATCTATACAGCAAGAACATTCTTTAATGGATTTATAACTCCATCAGTTGGGTTAGGTTATACATCTTACAAACTTTCCGCCGATGCTGAAACTAATAATATTGTTTCACTTCTTGCCGGATGTAACGTTAGACCCATGAATGTTCTATCGTTCGATGTACAAGGACAATACTTCAACAACAAAATTTATCAAAACGATTTTCGAATTCTGTTTAAACTAAACTATTGGTTTAACGTAAACTTATAATAGAGTAGATATGAAACCCAAACATTACATACTAATTTTTGTTATCGGAATTCTTTATTTTTCATTTTCTGCCTTTTCATTTAAGTCCGAAGTTGATTCAACAAATAAAGAAATAATTAAATTTTCACATCAACTTCATTCTGACGAGCTGGTTTGTGCCGATTGTCATACTAAAGTACTGGATAGTGAGAAACTAGGAACAAACTTATTACCTTCGATGTCTACTTGTGAAGATTGCCATGATATTGAAGATAAAGAGATGTGTGAAACTTGTCATTACGACAATGTTCAAATACATTTTCCTGTAAAAAAAGAAATTATATATTTTAATCATAAAGAACATATGGCTCAGGAAAATGCTACTTGTGTAAATTGTCATTCTGGATTGGATAAAGTTGATTATAGCTTTGAGTCTCCAACTGGCTCACCAAAAATGGAAACTTGCAACGAGTGTCATTCTTCAAATGGAAATGCAAAACCAACAAATTTTGCATGTGAAAGTTGTCATGTTTCAACTGCGGATTTAGTTCCTTCAAACCACAAAACAGTTAGCTTTAATGACATGCATAAGTTTTCATCACTGGAAGCAGATGCTAATTGTCAAATGTGTCATGATAATAATTTTTGTGAGTCTTGCCACGTTGGAACAAATCTGATTAACGAAACAAATAGTGCGGATAATTTTTACCAACCATATTCACCACATAATTACATTGATAATACAAAGCAACAACAAATTACTCGCGTTCATAATCTTAATTATTTGTATAATCATGGAATTGATGCTAAAGGAAAGGCTTCAAATTGTACAAGTTGTCATCAGACTGAGACATTCTGTGCAGAGTGCCATAATGTTAATGAAAATGGTGATTTTGCAATGGAAGGACTTCTTCCAAGTTCACACACACAACCTAATTTTACAACTTTGGGCGTTGGAAGTGGTGGTGGTTTGCACGCAGAAATTGCAAAGCGTGACATCGAAAATTGTGCTGCATGCCACGATACACAAGGTGCTGACCCAAATTGTATTATGTGTCATATGGATAATGATGGAATTAAAGGAACAAATCCTAAAACTCATATGAGTGGATTTATGAATAACGAAGATGGAAACTGGCACGGTGATTTTGGAGCAGTATGTTATAATTGCCATACAGATGGTGGTGCATTATCACAAACTAAAGGACAAGGTTTCTGTGGATATTGTCATAATTAGATTTTGAATAATAGTCATTGCGAATCCCGCTTTTGGGGATGAAGCAATCCGTGAAAGATTACTTCAGTCACATTCGTTCCTTCGTAATGACGATAAACAAACATTTGGAACTTGAAGGTATAAAATGAAATACACAACAGCATTATTGATTCTTTTAATCAGTTTATTTTTTGCATTTGGATGTAGTGAAATAAATGATGAAATTACTCCCACAACTAATTTCACTCACCATCCAGAGGGATTTGGCGACGCAAATTCTGATAATTTTCACAAGTCTGTTTTTGTAAATAATAATTGGAGTTTTAATTTAACAGAATGTCAAAGTTGTCATGCTGCTGATTACAACGGTGGTACTGTTGGTGTTAGTTGCTTAAATTGCCACACACAACCAGCAGGACCAGAAGCATGTAACACTTGTCATGGTAATTTTGCTGATCCAGATTTTATAGCCCCACCAAATGATCTTGAAGGAAATTCAGATAGTGGCTTTAAAGGAGTTGGTGCACATTACAAACATGTTTATGATAATGGTATAAGCATAAATATTGGATGTTTCGAATGCCATCAACAAACTTCAAGTGAAGGTGATTATGTTCACGCTCACATCTCCCCACCTCCTGCAAAAATTCAATTAAGTGAGCTTGCATTTTCAGACAGTTTAGGATTAAATCCAGAATATGATTTTGCAAATTTAGATTGCTCAAATACATATTGCCACGGTGGCTTTAAATATGGAGATATAGAAGGTAATAACAGAACGGTTACGTGGAATAGCACATCTGGCAAAGAGGCTGTTTGCGGAACTTGTCATGGCGAAGTTGATGATAACGGTGATAGCGTTACCCCACTTCCAAAGGGCCACTTCGGCACTTTCGTCCAGACACAATGTTTTATG
>JAQICK010000447.1 GCA_027858595.1 Melioribacteraceae bacterium | reverse complement strand
ATTTACCAAATATTGTCACAAAGATTCAGGAACCCGAGGAAGAAACATTCACTAATATTTAAGAATATCGCTGGCTTGCATAACTTGATGTTTGCTTAATTTTAAAACTAACTAAAGATAGTGGCGGAGATTCTTAAATGCTTTTATTTCGCAGGAAGTCTAATGAAAATTATTTCACTATTGTTTTCTTTCCTAGTAGCAACGACTTTTCTAAATTTAGTCAACAATTTTTTAAATTAAATATATGGAGTAAGTAATGAAAAAAAATAGATTACTTGTTTTATTTTCTCTTTTCTTGTTCACATCATTAAGTTTTGCACAAACTTATGTTGGGCCAGAAAAATGTTTACAATGTCACAACAAAGTTGGTTTAGGTGATATGACTGGATGCGTACATCAATGCACGCAAATGGTTATACAACTGTACTAGACGATTCTCGTACAATGGAAGAGCTTTACGGAATGATCAATGACTATGACAAAAATGGAATTGACGATTTCAAAGATGGTTTAAATTTCAATAACATATCAAGTGCATTTGATGCGTACATACCAAATGCCCCAATTCTTGGTTATAGTGCAGCTGATGGCTACACAATTCAAATGGGCGATGTAACTCATAAAGTTTTTATGACTTATGGTGGTAGTGGTTTATATAAACAAAGATATATGATGAAAGTTGAAACTTCTGAAGGCTTTTCAAATGGTTATTATGTTTCCCCTATTCAATTCAATGAAAAGACAGATGAATATGTTGTTTACCACGGATCAGATTGGTATGATGGAAATACACCTCTATATACTTCTGTTTCTATGTTGACAGATATTGCAAATAATAGTCGTAATATTGCAAAAAATTGTTCTGGATGTCATTCTAATGGTTTAGAGGTTTGGCAAGATGCAAATAACGAATGGCTAATGAAAGGTGCTCCAGTTGATGACGATAGTAAATATGCAGGAATGGTAAATGTTTATGATATTGATGGCGATGGTGCTCTCGATCAAATTAACACAACTTGCGAAAGATGTCATGGCCCTGGTAGTGAACATGCCATGACTACAGATGTAACAAAAATAATTAATCCTAAAAATTTAACTCCTGAACAACAAAACAATCTTTGTGGAATGTGTCATTCAAGAGGTAAAAGTTTACCCAACAATACTTTTGGTTTCCCATTTAATGATGATACACTTGAAGGTTGGGAAGTTGGCGATATAGTTTCTGATATTTACACTGACGGTGGTGGATATTGGGGTGATAAAGTTGCTGAAGGTCCTACAAATTCAACTAAACATCATCAACAGTTTTATGATTTATATCAATCAAGCAAACCAACTTATGCTTACCATCAAGTTACATGTAATGAGTGCCATGATGTTCATAATGAAGAAAAACATCATATTATAAAGCAAGTTGTTGAAACTGATTCACTTGATGCAGATATTACAATTGCAACTGAAAATGATAATAACACTTTGTGTTTATCTTGTCATGCTACACACGGAGCATTTGAAGATATTTCAGTAGAAATGGTTGCTGATTACGATAATAACATTGATGGAATTGGTGCTATTGTTTCTGCTCATTCAAATCATCCATACGATCCAGCAGGTTCTGGAAATTCTAGATGTTCAAAATGTCATATGCCTAAAGTTGGAAAAAGTGCTGTTGCATACGATATGCATTCACATACTTTTGAAGTAATTCCTCCTCAAAAAACAACTACTTTCGCAATGCCAAATGCGTGTGCAACTAGTTGCCATAGAGGTATTGAGAATGGACCTTCACCTATATTTAATACCGGTGCAGATGCTTCTTTAACTGATTGGACTGAAGGTGCTGATATAGCTCTTGCTGATAAATTGATGGAATCATATGGACCAGAAGGTTCTTGGTGGAATCATACAGTTAGTGTTGAAAGGGTCGAGAACGTAATTCCTCAGGAATTTACTCTTAGCCAAAACTATCCTAACCCTTTTAATCCTTCAACAACTATTGATTTTGCAATTACAAGTCAAAGTGCTGTAAACATTACTGTATATAACGCTGTTGGACAAGCAGTAGAAGTATTAGTAAATGACGTTGTTCCTGTTGGAGCTTATAAAGTTACTTGGAATGCTTCTGCAATGGCAAGTGGTATTTATTTCTACAGAATGGCTTCTGGCGATTTTGTAGAAACACAAAAAATGATTTTACTTAAGTAAGATTAGTAACATACTAAATAAAAAACCCTCTCTAACGAAATGCTAGAGAGGGTTTTTATTTTTAAAGCGATTGCAATTCTAATTTTAAGGGCGAAGAGGTTAATATTTGCTTAATTCTCAATTTTCAAAAAAAGCAAAATCTTTTTAATAACAGCATCCACTGTTGCATCTGGGCAAGAAGCTCCACTTGTAATTGCGATGTTAATTATTTCCTTTTGTGGAAGGTAATTCGTAGAAATTCTTTCGGTTTTATCTGAAAGACTAAAGTGCGAAATACTTTTATCAGAAATAAGTTTTGTTTCATCAGAGATAAAGTATGTTTTGAACTTCTCCTCAAGTAGTTCAACAATGTGTGAAGTGTTAGAGCTATTATAACCACCTACAACAATTGCTAAATCCACATCAATATTCATTAATTGTAAAGTTGCATTCTGATTGTTATTTGTGGCATAGCAAAGAGTATCACGTGTATTTGCAAAATGATTTGATAAGTTATCTTCACCATACTTTGTAAGAACAGTTGTTTTGAGCAGAGAGGAAATATCTTCTGTCTCACTTGCTAACATTGTTGTTTGATTTACTACTCCAATTTTTTGTAAATCTTTCTGGACATCAAAACCATCAGAATATTTACCTTCAAAAAGAGCATAAAAATCTCGTTCTGGAATACTACCTGAAATTATTTGTGATAATAATTTTGCTTCTTCAAGATCTCTAATTACTATAGAGGGTGCATTAACTTTGCTGTGTGAAAACGTTGCACGAGTTTCCTCGTGGTTTACCTTTCCGTGAATAATTACTGTAAATCCTTTTTTGCCAAGTTCTTCCGATTTATTCCAAACTTTTTCTACAAATGGGCATGTAGTATTGTAATGGTATGGATTTATTTCCATAGCATTTAACATGTTTTCAATTTCTATTGTTGTACCAAATGCTGGAATAACAACAATATCTTCTGAAGTTAATTCTGTCCAATCAATTAAATTATTACCCTTTGTATCTTGTATAAATCGTACACCCTGTAACTGAAGCTCTCTATTTACAGTGGGGTTGTGAATCATTTCACTCAAAAGAAAAATCCGTTTATCTGGGTTTTCATTAATTGCTTTGTAAGCAATCTCAATTGCATTTTCAACTCCAAAACAAAATCCAAAATGCCTAGCAATATGAAAACGTACTTTTCCAAAGTTCAATATTGATGAACTATAATCTCTTCCTCTAGGATCTATTTCCTTACGGTCTGCTTTTATTTGTGAAATAACTGAACTGCGATATTTATTTGGAATCTGAAATGTTTTCATTTAAAAGTTTAAGTAATTAATAATAAATAAATAAAAAGAATATAGGAATTAACATCCCTAATATAAATAACCATTTGCCACGTCCATTAAAACCTTTCTTTCCCTTAATCATAAAAAGTCCAGTGATAGCAAGTAGAATAAGAGATGCTGCAAAAATATCTGAAACCCAAGTCCATAATTTTTTAGGAGTATTTAAGTGCAAAAAATTCATCTTCTTAAATACTTTTCTATTGTTAATTGTTTCTACAGAGACTAATCCAGTTCTAACATTGGCAGAAATAGTTTTTCGCTCTAGAAAAAGATCAATTTCATTTGGACTTGGACGGAAATGACTTTTAATTGAATCCGTGATGTTTAATTGAGAAACTACGTAAGTTCTCACTTTTTCAGCAGTTAAAATTGAATCAGCAATTGGGGCAATCTTAAGAGTATCGGTTTCAACAACATAATTAGGATTCCAATCATCAATGTGGTTTACTGCAATTCCAGAAATTGAAAATATAACAGTTAGAGCTGCGGCAACATAACCAACATCTCTATGGAAAATTCTTACAACTCTACGCCACTTCATTTTTAGCTTTTGTTTAAGGCGTTAAATGCCACTGCGTATAGTTGAATTTGTTTTAGCATTGCTCCAAGCCCATTTTTACGTGTAGGCGACAAGTGACTGTCAATTCCTATTTTATGTAGAAATTCCGGAGGTGAAGATAAAATTTCTGCTGGTGTCTGTTCGGAGTAAACTTTTAACAAAAGAGCGGCTAAACCTTTAACAATTGTAGAATCACTATCAGCGTCCAATAATAG
>JAQICK010000308.1 GCA_027858595.1 Melioribacteraceae bacterium | reverse complement strand
ATAACCGAATATTCTTTTTAGATACCTTTTCTAATTCGGAAATATTTGTTAGGGCAATAAAGTTCTTGAATTGATTTAAGTCTCTCTGATAAGCTGATACAGTATTATTAGAGGCATTTTTTATGCCTTTTAGCTCACTAAGAAACTGGTTAATTATAGTATCAATGTTCAATATAATTCCTATAATAGTAATAAGATCAATCTTGAAAAATATTAGTTAATAGTATCGGTTGAAAAAAGTGTAATTCTACTACCAGGTAATATTTTTGAATCGTAATCAACTAAAGAAACAAGAATTAGCCAATTAATGTCATCTAAAGTAATTTGAGAAGTTGGGTATAATAGGATTTGTTCTATTAAAACTTCAATATCAGATGAATCAATTAGTCCAATGTTCTGCACATGTATTAAATAATTATAGCTGTCTATCCCAATTGCTTCAATTTCGTATTCGCTTAAAATTCTTAATCCCTCACTACCACTTATAGTTGTAATATCTTTTGCAATTTTATTCAGTGCAATTTTATCGTAAACTAAACTAAATGCAGCGGAGACGGTCTGTTTATCAAATTTATTCTCTTTGTTAAGATTTTTTATTAAGGTCCTCTAACGGGAAATCTTTATTTAACCCATCTAATATTTTGGCTAAAACTTCAACAACTTTAGTAGTCATATTCAATCAATAAATTTTTAAATTCTTTATCAAGTAAATCGGTTAATTTATTTTCTTCTTTTTTCATTTTTCTTTTATCACTGGATTCTTTATCGTCATATCCAACCAAATGAAGAATTCCATGAACAACTAATCTTACAATTTCACTATCGAGATGAACTTTGTATTTTAATGAATTTGTAATTGCTTCATTAATAGAAATAAAGATTTCACCTTCTAAATTATTGTTGCTCCTAGAATAATTAAAAGTAATTATATCTGTGTGATAATTATGCTTTAGATATTCTTTGTTAATTTCTAATAGTTGATCAGCATCTACGAAATTAACGTTTAAAAAATCAAGCTTAAAGCCTATTTCTTCAGCTAATTTAGCAATAAGAGAATGGACTAATCTTTTTTCAATTTTTATTTTATTTGATGTTGCAACCGAAAGGTTCTTCAATAGTAATTCCCAATGTTTGAAACTGAATATATCTTATTATCGAATTATTATCAAGAGTTTTTAATAAAAAATCATTTAAAAGATTTTCCAGATATCTTTGCATACTTTATATACCGTTCTGCAGATTCGGAAATATTTTCAACTTCAGCTAAAGTTAAATCTCTAATTATTTTTGCAGGAACTCCTGCAACAAGTTTACCAGATGGAACGGTAAACCCTTGCCTAACAACAGCTCCGGCAGCAACCATTGAATCATTTTCCACAGTAGCGCCGTCAAGTATTGTAGCACCCATTCCAATAAAAGTTCTATCTTTTAATATGCACCCATGAAGAGTTACACTATGACCTATTGTAACTTCATCTCCAATTATTAGTGGGAACTCATTTGCAGTAACATGTAACATTGATAAATCTTGAACATTTGTTTTTTTACCAATTGTAATGTAATTAACATCCCCACGCACAACAGTGTTAAACCAAATAGAAGAATCCTTTTCTATTTTTACATTACCAATTATCTTAACCCCAGGTGCAAGGAAAACAGATTCATCAATTTCTGGAATTGTTTCTAAATATTGAAATATTTTGTTATCACTCATTTTCTAATTTCACTTTATTTTCCGTTAGCTCATTATCAAATAATTCTATTGCTTTTTGAAATTGCTTATCAACATTGAGCATTACGCCATACCATCCATTATTACCCCAAATGTCTCTAGCAATATATGCTTTAACTCTTTGAAAAATATAATTGCTGTCTTTTTCAAATTCAGATTTATTATAAAGTACATTGTTATCTGAAGCAAACTCAATAAAAGATTTCTTTTGGTTTACAATATTAAATTGCTCAACAAATATTTCCAAGTTTGGGTGTTTTACTTCAATTGCAGCCTTGTTTTGATCAAGATATTTCCTAACAAATTGATAATAAATATTATTTCTTGTTAACTCAATTGAATAGTTTGTTAGTTCATCATATTCAACAATTATATCTGGTGTAATTCCTCCACCTCCATAAACAAGCCTGTTACCTTTTGTTCTATGTTCTAACTTTGTAGAATCAATTTTACTGGAATCTGGATTTGAATGTGCTGATACATAATATTCATCTTTCCCATTGGAGTAATCTCGTTGAATTGCTCTACCCGAAGGAGTGTAATATTTAGAGACTGTAATTCTTACAGCGGAGCCATCGGATAATAAAAACGGACGTTGCACTAGACCTTTTCCGAAAGAAGTTTCACCAACAATTAACCCTCTATCCCAATCCTGAATAGCACCAGACACAATTTCACTAGCAGAAGCACTTCCACGATTGATTAGGACAATTAACGGATACTCTTCGTAACCATCAATATTATCGGCAAAGTATTCTGCATCAAATTCTGGAATTCTTCCTTGAGTATAAACTATAAGTTTGCTATCATCTAAAAACAAATCTGATATTGAAACGGCTTCACTTAAAATTCCACCAGGATTATTTCGTAAATCGAGAACAATCTTTTTCATTCCATCAAATTTCAGTTTTGCTAATGCTTTTGATATTTCTAAAGTAGATGTCTCAGCAAATCGAGATAAATTAATGTAAGCAACATCATTATATAATAGCGATACATCAACAGAGTTTATTGGAATTTTATCACGGATAATTGTGAAATCGTATTCTTTACTATTAGCAGAACGATAAATTGTGAAATTAACTTTTGTCCCACTTTTTCCCCTAAGGCTTGCAATTACTTTTTTATTGGTAAAACCAATGCAACTCTCGCCTTCTATTTTTACTATTTTATCTCCAGATTGAATACCAGCTTTTTGACTAGGTCCTCCAGATATTGGAGAAACTACTGTTATTGTATCCTTGATTATTTGAAACTCAACACCGATGCCATCAAATTCACCACGGAATGTTTCTTCTGACATTTTCTCATCTTCTCTTGGAAGATATGTCGTGTGCGGATCAAGCTGTTCAAACATTCCATTTATTGCTGATTCTACTAGTTTTGTTGTATCAACATCTTCAAAATAATATGCTTTAGTTAAAAAGAATATTTGATTTAGCTTAGAATCATTTTTATCTGGGTAGTGTTCATTAAAATATATTTGAACTTTTATCCCAATAATAACACCAAGTATTAAAGCCATAATTATTATTGGATACTTTTTTATAAATTTCATTAACATTAGTTATATCCTAACTGATAAAATTAAATTTGCTATGATTTGATTAAACTCTGTAATATTTGCTTTATCTATTTTTATTATATCTGTTTTAAAAGTAAATAAATAATTTTTAATTGGATCATATTTTGCAGTAAATTTTAAGTGGTCTGTTCTTTCCTCTATTCCATCTAAGAAAACAACATTGTCAGAATCATTTGTCCGGTGGCCCACAAGAATATCTCCACCATAATTGACTAATACATCTCCATTTGAATCCACCTCATTAGATCCATGATTTACAAATTGATATGACATTTCTAATTCAATTCTATAATGAGGTTTATATTTAATATTAAAAATATGTGATCCACTATTTGGTTGGATATTTGGTCCAATCCCAATATCCATACTAGTGTAACTGTTATCTTCAAATCTATGTGCATAAACATAAGGGTCAATATGTAAATATTGCATTCCAATTGTTAGAGGAAAAGATTCTGGAAATAGTTCATACGTTATTCCAAAATCATAAATAAATTTATTACCATACCAACCTGTTCCAAATTTTGAAAAGTCAACATCATCAATTAATATTGTGCCAAAAATTGTAAGACCTTTAAATGAATTATTTTTAAAATCCAAAAACATCATTGAATTATCTCTATCCATATTGGCATGTTCAGCACTTTTATAAAAATTGAACGGATTTAGATATGATAAATCCATATTTCTGTTTGCATAGATTATTGTTTCACCCAAGCCAATATGTAAATGTTTTGAAAAATTTATTCCAAGTCTATGATAAGCAATGTATTTATCGTTTATAACTCGCTGTGTTCCACTTATGTCGCTTGAGGATAACGACTGATTACCAAATAATTTACCATGCAAAAAAGAGAAATTAAATATTGAATAATTAAGTTGCATTGATAAATAATCCATTGGAGGGAAATAATTATCCATAATGGTTTTTGAAAAGCCATAACCAATATTTACTCTATCACGACCAATCTTAAATTTTATGAAATCAAACTCTGCGGATAAATATCCAATTGTTTCATCAAAGAACTTAGATGAATCATGATCGGAATTATATTTGTAGTTGTATCTCAAATTACTTTTGAACGAAGCAAGTTCAGTATCGCCAAACTGCAAGCCGTTTGTTGCTCTTGCAAAGAAACCAAAATTGTTATAAATAGTTCCCCTCACTTCACCACCAAAAGTGAATAAAGAGGCGTTGCTTTTCGTAGAGGTTTCATTATCAATTGAATAAAGGGTTTCTCCACTTCCAACAAAATGCACAAATGTATTAAATTTCGAAGTGTCTGTATAGTAGTAAAGAAACTTTTCTTTTTGATTAATCATTGCAGAGTTAGAAGTATCTGAGAACAGTGAATAGTAAGATTCAGTTGAATAAGACAAATCAAATTCAAATTCGATTAAAAAATCGTTAAGTGTTTGTGAATCAATGCTATTTAATTTATTCTTAGTATTCTTAATTGCTCGAAGATAATTTGTAATTTCTTTACGAGTTTTAGGAATTTCAAATGAATTATAGTTTTCAATTATATGAAGTGATTGCATTCTATCCAGATAAGTATAGATGGGATTACCAACTTCAACGTATCCTATTTGGGCAAACAAATTAGTCATCAAAATGAAACTAACAATAATTATTTTTTTCACTATCGAACTTCCTCCCATTCCTTTGAAGCAGATTTGTTTTTGGATATAACAGAGATTGCATTTAATAACCACGAAAAAAATATTTTTGTATGTCCATATTTTCTGTATCGTCTTGGTGATTCGTAAATGACCAAATTTTTATCGAACAATATTTTCCCGTTTTTTCTTATTCTTTTGAACAAATCGAAATCTTCTCCGGCAACAAGGGTTTGATTGTAACCACCAATGTTGTCAAATATTTCTTTAGGAATTATTTGACACTCTCCCCTTCCCATTCCTACACCAATATTATTTAGTATTCTAAAATACCAATTGTAAAAACTGAGAAATATTTTATCAGAGAATATTCTTTCATTTGGATGAATGTTAATATAACAAGTCATGGCTAAATATTTATTATCATTAAAAGTGTTTTCTACTTTCTGCATGAAGATATTTAAATTATAAAATACAATATCTCCATCAATAAATATCAGAATATCGCCAGAAGAAATATTTGCACCGCTGTTTCTACCTTCTGCAATTGTTTGTCTATTATTCCTAGAGTGCTGAATGATTTGATCAGTATATTTTTTTGCCACTTCTAATGTAGTGTCTGTGCTTCCACCATCTGAAATAACTATTTCACAATCATATTTTTCAATTATCTCACTTTCAACAATTTGATTAAGCAAAATTGGAAGTAGTTTTTCCTCGTTAAGCGTTGGTATAATAAAACTGTATTTCATATATCTTCACTCAAAACAATTGCTATCATTAACTCATGTTCTATGTGGGAATCTATTATAACAAATTGAGATTCCCGATAAAAGATTTCAGGAATGACATACGATTTATAAGCATTCTTTTGTTTTAATAATATTTTATTTTTTCTCTCCATTAATAAACTATCAACATAAATTGAACACCATTTTTTGAGAATTTAACTCCAGGCATTGGAAAGTGAATGTAATTTAATGTGTTTTTAATAAAACTCCAGAATTCACCGTGTAGAGGAATTTCTTCAGCATCAATATCAAATGCTAAATAATAGCTTGGTTGTAATCCAGCATCAGTAGAGTTATCTCCAATACCAGTAACACCATACCCAGCTGAGAGCATCAGGAATGACGGCCAATGTTTGGCTAAATTATTGGGCAAAAGATTTTTCATTCGAAAAGCAATCCACATTTTTTGTCCATCATAATCATCCGAAATATTATTGTCTGGCTTCTCTCCATTAAGCATAGCTTCAGACGGATAATAACTAACACGTAATTGAAAATTATTTAAGTAAGGATAATAATATTTTGCGACAAAATAACCTGCTCCAATGAAATCAGAAATAGCATCTTCAGGACTAAATCCCCATTTAGGTTTACCAGTAATTATGTCCGCTGGAGCATAGCCATCTTGGATTTCAACATACAATTGCATGCTTAATCCACCAAAGGCACCTAACCAAGTTGCAAATTCTTGATTGACATTTGCTGCTTGAAATCCAGAAGAAATAAAATGTGATATCACAGCTGTTCCGAATGTGTGCCCAATTTTATCTAACCCAAGAGCATAATCGTTGTCATGTACAACATGAAAAGAGCCATCGTAATAATAATTTGAATCTTCCTTCCACCAAGTATTTTGATAATAATTATTTATTTCATATATGATGAAGGCGTAACTTATACCAACTGTTCCAAGAATAGGATAGTTAATATCTTTATGCAAAGGATTAACGTAACTTATTTCTTGCTTATATTGGAGTTCACGTAAATGGCTAAGTGATTTAAACTGCGAAAAATATTTTGATGAATCTGATTGAGCAAACATATTCGCAGTTAGAGTAACAATACTAAATAGTATTACAATTATATTTATTCTAGATTTTATCATAAAGGATAATAGCTACAATGCGTTAAACGTTGTAGCTATTAAAAGTATCAATCTATTTTTCTTTTCTCATTTGAGGAAAAAGGATTACGTCTCTAATTGTTGGTTGATTTGTAAGCAACATAACTAATCTATCAATTCCAATACCTAAACCAGCAGTTGGAGGCATACCAAATTCCATTGCACGAATATAATCATCATCTATAGGACTGGCTTCATCATCTCCTGCTTCTTTCAATTCCACTTGAGCCATAAATCTTTCTTTCTGATCTACTGGATCATTTAACTCACTAAAGGCATTACAGATTTCACGTCCAAGAACGTAGCCTTCAAAACGCTCAACAAGTCCTTCTTTTGTGCGATGTTTTTTAGCAAGGGGAGAAATTTCAATTGGAAAATCGACAACAAAAGTAGGCTGAACAATTGATGGTTCAACAGCAGCACCAAATAATTCGTCAATCATTTTCCCGTTGTTTGCTTTATCTTCTAATTCAATGTTATATTTTTTTAGTGCTGCTTTTAGTTCAACAGATGTTGTATTAGTAATATCAACTCCAGTAGCTTCTTTTATAGAATCTACCATAGATAGTCGTATCCAAGGACCTTTGAAGTCAATCATAGTTCCATCAATTTCAAATTCAGTTTTACCAAAAACTTTAGTTGCAACATCTTCAATCATTAGTTCAACGAATTGCATCATCCAATTATAATCTTTGTACGCTACATAAAACTCAAGCATTGTAAATTCAGGATTGTGTGTTTTATCAATTCCTTCATTTCTAAAATCTTTAGATATTTCATAAACTCTATCAAAGCCACCAACTATAAGGCGTTTAAGATATAGTTCGTCAGCGATGCGTAAATATAAATCCATATCGAGAGTATTGTGGTGTGTAACAAACGGACGAGCAGCAGCTCCACCATAAACAGGCTGCAACACAGGAGTTTCAACCTCCACAAATTCATTATTATCTAAAAAACTACGCAGTGAAGTTATAATTGCAGAACGTTTTTTAAATACTTCTTTAACTTCTGGGTTTACAATTAAATCAACGTAGCGTTGACGATAACGCATTTCCTTATCAGAAAATTGATCGTGAATAACTTTATTGCCTTCTTCATCAACAGACTCTTTTGCAATTGGAATTGGGCGTAAAGATTTTGAAAGCAATTTAATACTTCTCACATGAATGGAGGTTTCGCCTGTTCTAGTTTTAAATACATAACCAGTAACGCCAACTATATCACCAATATCCATCAACTTAAACGCATCATATTCTTCACCAATTTCATCTTTACGCAGATAAATTTGAATGCGTCCGTCTCTATCCTGAATATGTGTGAAAGATGCTTTCCCCATTCTACGAATAGCCATTATTCTACCAGCAATTTTCACATCCTTTTGTTCAAGTTCTTCAAAGCTATTTAATATTGTTTGCGAATAATTATCCACTTCGTAGCTGTATGCAAATGGCTCAAATCCCTTTTCAACAAGTTCACCAAGCTCTTCAAATCTTCTTTTAATTAATTCATTTGTGTCATCTAAATTTTGACTTTCCAAAATTACCTCAATCTATTTTTCCATTAAATTTTCAATATCATTATAGGAAAGTATTTTATACTCTCCTTGTCTTAAACCATCTGTCGAAATTCCAGCAAAACTTTCTCTCTCAAGATCAGCCACTCTATATCCTAGAGAAGAAAACATCCGCTTCACAAAATGATTTCTGCCTTCAACCGAAGTTACTCGAACGATTCGATAACTTCTTTCTTTGACATAAGAGAGCTCAGTAAATACGCCTTTCTTTTTATCCAAAAATATACCACTAAGAAGTTTTTCTTTATCTTTCACTTCTAAGTTTTTATCAATTTTTACTATGTAAACTCGTTTGAAATTATTTTTTGGATGTGTAATTCTATTTGAGAATTCACCATCATTAGTAAGAAGCATTACTCCAGTTGTATTGTAATCCAAACGACCGACAGGAAATATTTTTTCTTTTGTGTTGATTAGATCAACTACAGTTCTTCTATTCTTTTCATCGCTAGTTGATGTAATAAATCCTTTTGGTTTATTAAGCAAGAAATAGACTTTCTCTTTTCTCTTAAGTTTTACATCATCAACATAAACTACATCGATAAAAGGGTCAACCTTTGTTGCTAATTCTTTGACGACTTTTCCGTTTATTAAAACCCTCCCTTGAATAATATATTCTTCTGCTTTTCTACGCGAAGCAACGCCGCTCTCTGCTATGTATTTATTCAGTCTTATTTCCATCACTATCTCCACTATCTATTTCGTTTTCAATTACTTCTTCTAACTGGTTCATCATTATCTTTCGCTTTTCTTCAATAAAATCTTCATCTTTCATCATTTCGTCAACTTCACGTGGTTTAGGAAGATCAGATATTTTGTGTAGTCCAAAATATTTTAGGAATTCATCTGTTGTTACATACAATAATGGTCTTCCAATTGTTTCTGCTCTGCCTTTTATTGTGATTAGGTTTTTCTCGAGAAGCGTATTCATCATATAATCAGAATTCACACCACGTAACATCTCAATCTCAGGTTTTGTTATAGGTTGCTTATAGGCAATGATAGCAAGAGTTTCTAATGCTGCTTGGCTAAGTCGTCTCTTACTTCTTACGGATGAAAGAAACCCAACATACTTTGCGTACTCTTGCTTTGTTGCAAAAGCAAATCCGTTTGCAATCCTTTTTATAATAAATGATTTTTCATCATCTTCATATCTTTCATTCAAATAATTAACAGCAACATCAACATCTTTTGGAGTAATTTCAGTTTCACTTCCATCAATTTCTTTAATTGCTTTAATAATTTCAGATGCAGGAAGTGGATCATCAGACGAAAATATTAATGCTTCAATTATCGAGTTATAAATACTATCCATTTTGAGTTCCATAAATAATAAAATTGTTCAATTCTGTAGATTCTTTTAACCCAATTTTTCCCATTTTAATTAGTTCCAACAATGCAATAAACGTAACAACAATTTTCAATTTCTCAACCATTCCCTTAATAAGCTCAACGAAGGATAATTCCTTCCCGAAATCTGTTTTATTTAGCACTTCAGACATTTGTTCTTCAATAGTTACATTAAACCTTTCAACTTGATGAACGTGTTCCTCTGGTTTTACTTCCATTGCTAACTTAAATGCTTTTATTAAATCAAATATTGTAATGTTTTTTAAGAGGGCATCTAATTCATCAGGGTCTCTCTTTTCATCTCCAACAAAGTTTCCACGATATTTAATTCTTCTTTCCTGTGATTCTTGAATGGACAACTCTTCGGACATTTCTTTGTATCGCTTATACTCAAGTAAAGCATTTACCAAATCCATTCTAGGATCAATTTCTTCTCCCTTTTCATCTTTCTCTTTTGGAAGAAGCATCTTAGCCTTTATTTGCATAAGAGTTGAAGCCATTAGTATAAAATCACCAGCAATTTCAAGGTCTAAACGTTCCATCAAAGCTAGGTATTCCATAAACTCTGAAGTGATATCAGATATAGGTATATCATAGATATCCAACTCATCCCTTCTGATAAAAAAGAGAAGTAAATCTAGCGGACCTTCAAAATTTGATAAATTTATTTTATACATATTTTTTTAGAAAATTATTTTTAGAAAAAATTCTTAAACTTCCTCTTAATTCTAACTTCAATTTATCCAAAATTCATAACTTTATGATCTTCATCCATAGTTGCACTGGCAACTATCTTAGCTCTCTTTTCGCCATCTGCAAGAATATCTTTCACTTCGTCCAAATTATTTTCGTAATAATTTCTTTTTTCAATTATTGGATTTAAGAACTCACTAATTTTTGCAGAACATTTTGCTTTGCAGTCTGCACATCCTAATACTCCAGATTTACAACCTTCTTCTATTTCTGAAACTTCTTCAGAGTTGAACTTTTGCTGATACTTAAATACTAAACAAACTTCTGGTCTGCCAGGATCATGACGTCTTACTTTTTGAGTATCAGTTTTTGCTTTACGCAATTTCTTTTGAACTTCTTCAGCAGAATCAGATAACAGAATAGTGTTGTTCAGAGATTTGCTCATTTTTGCATCTCCATCAAGACCAGGTAAACGTGCAAATTTTGTTAACAATGCCTTCGATTCAGGAAATACTCTGTCATAAACATTGTTGAATTTTCTAGCTATTTCGCGAGTAATTTCAACGTGGGGAACTTGATCTTCGCCCACAGGAACAGCTTCTCCCTTGTATAAAAGAATATCCGCAGATTGCAAAACTGGATAGCCTAAATGTCCATAAGTAACATTATCAATATTTAAATCTCTAACTTGTTCTTTCACTGTTGGATTTCTCTCCAAACGTGCGGCTGTAACAAGCATTGAAAAAATTAGATGTAATTCTGTGTGTTCTTTAATCTGTGATTGTCTAAAAATTGGTGATTTTACAGGGTCTAATCCAGAAGCCAACCAATCAATTACCATATCAATTGTATTTTGATAAATGTCATCATTTTTTAAAGCTGTTGTTAGAACATGATAATCAGCAATAAGATGAAAATTTTCATACTCATCTTGTAAATTTACCCAATTCTCTAAAGCACCAACATAATGTCCTATATGGAGTTTTCCTGTTGGTCTCATTCCACTTAAAATTCTCTTTTTAGCCATTTATTTTCCGTTGTGAATAACTATTAAAATCGATGTGCAAGATACTAAAAAAAATGATTTTTCGGCTGTTTGATTTAAGTAAAAGCTGTTCACCCTAGAGGTAAATAAGTTGCTAATTTAATTGCCCACTGTTCTAAATTCTCGAAATCTTTAAACTCAGCAAAATGCCAATTAGAGAAAATAGTGTCTTCAGGCGAGATTACATTATATTTAGAGAGTGTCTCATTTTTTGTGTAAATGGCAGAATGCTTATTTGAGAAACGGCTTTAGCCGTTCCTCAAATATAATGGGAAATTGTGAAAAAATGAAAGCCCAATCTCTAATAGGCATTGTCCATTTTTTGGATATGTCTTTATAAGCAAGTTATAGCATTTTTGTTAAAGCATCATTCCCGATGAATCGGGACAAGCTATTAGGAAAAAGAGCTCTATTTTTTGTAACTTTTCTAAATTGACGATGTAAGTTTTCAACTGCATTTGTCGTATAAATTACGGTTCTTATTTGTTCTGGGTATTTGAAAAACACAGCTAAGTGGTTCCAATTATTACGCCAAGAATTTATAGGATAAGGGTATTTTTTATTTGATGAATAACACACTGCTGAACTTCCCATCCGGGAAACACAGATTCAATCGCTTCTGGAAATCCTTTGAGTCCATCTACTGCTGCAATTAGTATATCTTCCACACCTCGATTCTTTAACTTTGTCATTATTCCAAGCCAGTAATTAGCCCCCTCTGACTCACCAACCCAGATACCCAACATATCCTTGTGGCCGGCTAAACACGTGTATGCAGCCTTAGAACGCACTTTCCTATCTTCTCTAACCTTGTAATGGATAGCATCAAAAAAGACTATTGGATAAATTTCATCAAGCGGTCTATTTTGCCATTCTTTTGCATGAACTACTATTGATTCTGTTATTCTTGAAACTGTTGTTGGTGATATTTCTAGCCCGTAAATCTCTTCTATGTGACTCTGTATATCACGAGTTGTCATTCCTTTTGCATATTTATCCGCCTCTGGAGGACATAGAAATAATTTTATCTTCGATTGGACCTAATGTTTTTTCATACTTTTGAACCACTACTGGATCAAAGTTTGAGTTGCGATCTCTAGGAATTGTTAGATCTATTTTCCCTTCATTTGTCTTGATTGTTTTACGGGTTTTTCCGTTGCGACTATTACCAATATTATCTTCAGAGGTGGAATGTTTTTCATAGCCAAGATGATCTGATAACTCGGACTCCAACATATTCTCAAGGGATGATTTTAAGAGCTTTTTAATTGCTCCATCCTTGCCCATTAAATCTTCGTAGGATTTTGCTTTCTCTAAATCGATTTGTAATTGTTCAATTGTTGCTTCTGATAGTTTCATATTGAATCTCACATAAATGGTTAATAATAGACTTCCTGCGAAATAAAAGTATTTAAGTATTTGCACAGCCATCTTTAGTTAGTTTTAAAATTAAGCAAACATCAAGTTATGCAAGCCAGCGATATTCTTAAATATTAGTGAATGTTTCTTCCTCGGGTTCCTGAATCTTTGTGACAATATTTGGTAAAT
>JAQICK010000409.1 GCA_027858595.1 Melioribacteraceae bacterium | reverse complement strand
TCTAAAGTTCAGAAAAAAGATTATTTAGTCGTTTTTTAATTCAGATGGGGAAATGAATATTATGAAAGAAAGAGAGACAATAAATCAGTAATTATGAATTTTAATTTTAGTCTGTAAATTCACCTTGGGGTAAATAAATCACTTGACAATAGAAAGGCAAGTATTTAATTTTTGCTACACTAAAAATAAAGGAAATATTTTATAGAAAAATTGCTACTATAATTGTTACAAATTTTGGATTTATATTATTAAATAACTTTTACAGAGCATTTTTGTTGTAGGATACTTCCTTTTTTTCTATCTATATCCGCACGATAATCTCTGTAATAAAATTTCAATTAAATGAGAAAATACATGCAAAAATTATTATTTATCCTTTTTACTTCTCTTATCCTATTTGGGTGCGATGGAGTTGAGGAAGGATTAATTGACCCTAATGATGTAGAGTTTAGTGTTACGGATATTCAAGCTCCTACTCATTTGGAGTATTCTGGAATTGGTACTAGGTTGAATACAACAATTTCATTTTCAAATTCTGAATCGATAATTAGAGTTTGGATTAGAGTTCTTTCTCAAGATGGAACGGTTGAAATAACATATAATCTAGATATGGACAAATCTGCAGATAATGAATATACTGCTTCAATTATAATGGATGTAGAAATGCCAAACTTAACTTATACAATTGATTATTTCTACCAAACCGTAATTCAAGACGAGAAAAAAATTGCTTCTCATAACTTTACTTATAATAATAATCAGAGCAATTTTGCACCAGTCATTGAAGATGCAAATATTCCTGACCAGATAAATCGTGATGAAGATTTTTCATTTACTGTTCGTGTAACAGATGAAAATGGTTATTCCGATGTTGAAAAAGTTTTTTATGAATTATTTAGACCTAATGGTGACCAAGTTATAAATAGTGAAGATATAAAAGAGTTTCCAATGTTTGATGATGGAAATACAGCTGAAAATGGAGATTTAATAGTTGAGGATAGTATTTATACTACAAGATTGAAGTTCCCGAGTAGTGTGGCAGAAATTGGCAATTGGAAACTGGAGCTAAAAGCAAGGGATCGAAGTGGATTTCTCAGTAATACTATAACTCATATTGTGGAGGTAAAATGATAAAGAGACTTTTGATATTACTTCTAATATCATCTGCAATATTTGGACAGTATTCGCCTAGAAATTTTGAACTTGGAGTGAAACAACTCTCTAAAACTGTTGCCTCTCCAACGCCGGAAAGTAATTCCATACAAGATATAATTGCAAATGACGATTTTATAATTATAGGTACTTCGCGTGGATTAAGCTTATCAGAAGATAATGGAGAAAATTGGACTAACTTTTATAATACAGGACCTTTTGGTGATGATGGAACAACTGCCATAGGATATGATAACGATATTATTTGGGCAACTACTGGACAAACAACAGAAGTGAATGGTGAAAATCTACCTGAGGGAACTGGCATAAAGTATTCATCTGATTTTGGTGTCACATGGACTTCCATTGCCCAACCAACAGATGATTCAGGTGATTCTTCAATTGTATATGGAATAAACACTTTAAGAGCTTTACCTGTTACAACCAAGATTTATAATATTTCGTATGATATTGCTTTTACAAAAAACACTGTTTGGATTTCGTCATTTGCAGGTGGATTACGTAAATCTTCCGATATGGGAGTAACGTGGGAAAGAGTTGTCCTTCCACCAGATACTCTTGATTCTATAAGTCCAAATGATACTCTTGATTTTACCCTACAGCCTGTTGCAGGAGCTTTTGGTGATGAATCGTGGCTTAATCATCGTGTCTTTTCAGTACTTGGTGTAGATGATTCAACTCTCTATGTTGGAACCGCGGGAGGAATAAACAAATCAACTGATAATGGAATTAGCTGGACTAAGTTTTCTCACAAGAATCAAACAAATCCTATTAGTGGAAATTTTGTTGTTGGATTAGGATATAACGAAGCTGATAATTCAATCTGGGCAGCAACTTGGAAATCTGAAAACTTAGATGAATACTGGGCAGTAAGTCATTCTGCAGATGGTGGCGAAAATTGGTCTGTTTCTTTACCTAACGAATATGCACATAATTTTGGATTTAAATATTTAGGTGGTGGAAAATCTCATGTCTTTGTTCCAACAGATAGAGGAATATATCGTTCAAAAGATGATTTAAACACTTGGCTACAGCCTACATTAATTAAAGATTCATATACAAATATTCCTATTGTAACAAATATATTTTATGCTTCTGCTACAAAACAATTGACTGCTACTGATTATCATATTTGGGTTGGGTCAAACAATGGACTTTCTAGACTAAGTGAAACTAACGGTTTTTGGGAAGGCGATTGGAAGGTTTTTATTGCATCAAATGATGTTAAACTTGATGAAACTTATGCATTTCCAAATCCGTTTTCTCCGGCACAAGAATTAGTCAAAATCAAATATGCTTTAAGTTCCGATGCTGAAGTTACTATCCGGATAATGAATTTTGGAATGGAATTAGTTAGAACACTTATCCAAAATACCCAACGAGGAACTGGTGAGCAGCTAGAGTTTTGGGATGGAAGGGATGAACTTGGTTCAACAGTTACAAACGGAGTCTATTTCTATAGAATTGATTCTGATGTACTTGGTGAACCACTTTTTGGTAAAATAATGGTGTTAAAATGATGAATATAAAAAACAATAAGATACAGCTTGTCATTGCGAGGAGTCCATTCTTTTTTGGACGACGTGGCAATCTGTTAAAGTCTCTAAGTTTATTAGGAATAATTGTATTAACCTTTTTCACTTCAAGTCTATTCGCACAATCAGAACAATTTAGCGAAATATCAAGTATGCCAGGAGCCTTTGCCCGTATGGGTTTTGGAGCAAGAGGAATGGGAATGGGAAATGCTATATCCTCCGTTATTACTGGAGATAAAACTGCTTATTATAATCCGGCACTCTCTGTTTATCAAGAAGGCAATTCATTTCAAACCTCGTATTCAATTTTATCATTGGATCGAAGTCTTAACTTTCTAAGTTTTACTCGTAAATTTGAATTAGGTAAAAAAGACGCTGATGGAAACATCATTGGGAAAAAGAGAGTAGCTGGTATTAGTGCTGGAATAATAAACGCAGGTGTTTCAAATTTCGCAGAGAGAGATAATCAAGGCAATGTGTCTGGAGAATTAAACCCATTTGAAAACCAGTTCTTTGTAGCTCTTGCAAATCAGTTTACAGAAAAGTTTACGCTTGGGTTTACTGCTAAATTTTATTATTCAAAATTGTATGAAGAGGTAAGCACTAATACTTTGGGAATTGACATTGGTGCTCTATATAGAGTAAATGAAAATATTACTCTCTCTGCAGTTGTATCAGATTTGCTAAGCAAATATGAGTGGGATACAACTCCAATATATGGACAAGATGGTTTTACTGTGGATGATGAATTCCCAATGCTTCGAAAAATTGGTGTTTCATATTTTCTTGAAAACTCAAATCTTCTTGTAGCTATTGAATTTGAAAATAGTAGTGCTGGAACTAATTATTTGCGTTTTGGTGTTGAGTATGGAATTTACGAAGGTCTGTTTCTTCGTGGTGGATTAGATAAATATGATATTAGTAATACTTCAGTTCCTTCACGTCCGTCACTTGGGTTTTCCTATTTCCACGATTTTAATACTCTTTTAGTTGGTATTAATTATGCTTTTGTTCTTGAGCCATATTCATCTTTTGATCAGCATATTATTGGAATAGATATTAACTTTTAAGTTCGAAATTTAAATTATTATCAATTGTTACCTGTCTAAATTTATAGAGCATGTAAAATATATAAAGTTTGTCATTCCCGCCTGTCCCGTGTTTTATGGGAAATGTTTCTATCGGGAATCTCTCTTTGTAAAAGATTCCCACTAAAAAAATGTGGAATGACATTTTAAAATTAAAATTATTGAGATATGAAAAAAATATTAGTTATAGCTTTACTTAGTGTTACAACGATCTTCGCACAAAATGCTGGTAGTAGTGGAGTATCATTCTTGAAGAATGGATTTGGTGCCCGTAATATTGCAATGAGTGATTTAGGCGTTGTTGGTGTTAACGATTTAACAGCATTAAATTATAATCCCGCACTTCTCGCATATTATAAAAACCCACAAATCATGCTTACACATAATCAATCCATCCAAGACATGTCAACACAATTGGTAGGTGCAAGTTTTAGTTTGTTCGGACTTCCTTTTGCTATTGGAGTAAACAACACAGCAGTTAACGACATAGAAGTTAGAACTATCGCAAGTGAAATTCCGCAGTCACATTTTAATGCTCACTATATGTTTGGCTCAATCTCTACTGGGTTTAAAGTCTATGATAAAGTGTCGTTTGGAATTACAACAAAATACATCTACGAAAACTTATTTTCTAACGAAGCTGGTGGCTTTGCTTTCGATTTCGGTTTAAGTTATAAAAATATTATTGATGGATTAGATTTTGGAGCATCATTGAAAAATATTGGCTCACTTTCTGAGCTAAAAACTGAAGCTACTGTTCTACCTACTGATTTCAGAATTGGTGCTGCTTATTCAATGAATATCAAATCTATAAATTCTGAACTTAACGTAATTGGCGGAGTTCAAAAATATTTGGATACTGACGATACACATATCCACACAGGAGCAGAAGTGTTTTATGATAACTTAATCGCTGTAAGATTGGGCTATGTTACTGGATACGATCCTAAAAGTCTTTCTGCAGGTTTTGGTGTTAATTGGGAAGGAATCAATTTTGATTATGCTTTTACTCCTTATTCTTTTAATTCTTATAGACTTGGTTCGGCACACACTATATCTTTAATGTATTCATTTAATTAGAAAATTTAAAAATTATAAGTGCCTATAGTACTTTAAGTTAATAACTTTAAGGATTGATAACTTTTAATTTTAGGCACTTAAAAAATAAAATAAAATGGCAAATATTGAAATTATAAAATACACCGAAGATTGGAAAGAAAAATGGGATGCATTTGTTGACGAATCGAACAACGGCACACTATTCCATTTGCAAAAATTCTTTGACTACCACACAAGAGGGAAATTCAATTTTAATCATTTAATGTTTTTAGAAAAAAATGAAATTGTTGCAGTCT
>JAQICK010000128.1 GCA_027858595.1 Melioribacteraceae bacterium | reverse complement strand
ATTATTATTTTGGTGCGGACAAAATGAAAATCATTCAAGGTGATAAAATAATTGCCAAATGGATTTTTATGTACATCGGCGGTGTTCCAATTCCCATACCATTGCCATGGGGTGTTTTCCCCAATAAAACTGGACGAGCTTCTGGAATTATTGCACCTAGCTACGGTTACACTGGCGATCAAGGTTGGTACTTGCGTAATATGGGATATTTCTATGTGATTAATGATTATTCTGATGCCACACTTACTGGCGACTATTATTTTAAGGGAGGATATGGTCTGCGGGGAAGAATGAGATATAAAAAGCGTTACGATTTTACTGGAAATATCAATGGTGGATTTTCAAATAAAATTCAAAATGAAGTTAACGATCCAGATTATTCGGAACAGTTTAATTGGAATGTTAATGTAAATCATAATCAAACTATTACTCCAACAATGCAGCTTGATGTTCGCCTTAAATTTATGTCTAGTGATTATCTGCAGGATAACAGCCCAAACATTAGTGATCATGTAAAACAAGAAATTATTTCAAATGCTACTTTTTCAAAACGATGGGAAGGAAGCGGTACAAATTTGACTATCAACTATAATAGAAACCAGAATCTAGAAACTGGTGATATCACTGAAGATTTACCGACTCTTTCGTTTTCAAAATCGCGTGCTTATCCTTTCCAAAAAAATGGTGGAAGTAAAAAAGATAAAAGTTGGTACGAATATATTGGCTACAATTATTCTGGAAAGTTCAGGAATAACAGAAAGAAGGACGTAATTGATTCAGTAACAACCGAACACACAATACATGGTGGTCTTGATCATTCTATAAATATTTCCGCATCACCTAAACTTGGACATCTTAGCCTATCCCCAAGCTTACGACTTAATTCTAGATGGTACAACAAGCGTCAAGTTCAAGGATATGAAACGGCTTTGGATACTCTTGGGCAAGACAGTTTATATTTTGATTCATACGATATTAATGAATTGAATACGGTAAACACATTTAATTTTAGTCTATCGGCTTCAACAAAACTTTACGGTATGGCACAACCGCAAATGCTTGGCGTATCAGCCTTTCGTCATACTTTTGAGCCTCGTTTATCTTATTCTTATCATCCGGATTTTTCTGAAGATAAGTGGGGCTACTACGATACTTATATTGATACAGCTTCAGGAGAAATTGTTAAATACGATAAATTTGGAAATCAAATATTTGGTGGCTCTGGTTCTGGAGAAGCTCAACGTCTTTCGCTTTCATTAGGAAATATTTTCGAAATAAAAACTACTAAAGACCCGACTGATACTACATCAGAATCGCAAAAAATTAAACTTCTCGATGTTGGAATTTCTTCTGGGTACAATTTTGTTGCAGACTCTCTAAATATTGATAACATTAATGTAAATTTTAGAACTCAAATAGGTAAGATGCTAACTCTTCACGGTAGCTCTGTATTTACTCCATATGAATATGTAGATGGACGTGCAATTAATACTATGTTAATAAATACTGGAAGTACACCACTTAGTATGACTAGCTTTAATGTAAATCTTTCCTCATCACTTTCTGCTGACATGTTTAAATCAGAAGATCAAAAAAAGAAAGATGAAGAAAAAGAAAACGAAAAAGAGAATGACTTTGTTGGAAATAGTGCTGAGAGTGATGACTACATTGAATTATACAAAGAGGAAGAACCCAATTTTGAAATTCCTTGGAACTTAAATTTAACATATAATTATAATTACACAGATAGAGGAGTTGGTTATACTTCTGAGCGTTCAAACCTTGGAGCAGATTTAAGTTTTAATTTGACTAAAAAATGGAAATTTACAATGCGTGGAAGTTACGACGTTACAAATAAAAAGATTAATGCTCCACAAGTTACTATTTATAGGGAACTACACGCTTGGGAAGCAAATTTAGTTTGGACACCTATTGGTAATTATAAAGGTTTTAAATTTGAAATCAGATTAAAGGCTCCAGAGTTTAGAGATTTGAAACTTTCTAAATCTAAGGCACTACTGGGAAGTTTGTGAAAGAGATAAAAATAATTTAAGTTTAGTAATGAATGATAAAACACTATACACACAAATATTAGGAATAACTTCACCTTGGGAAGTTTCCAAAGTA
>JAQICK010000054.1 GCA_027858595.1 Melioribacteraceae bacterium | reverse complement strand
GCTTCAATTGTTTTATTTGGATCAATAATGCTAATTAAGCCTGAGTTGGTTTTACAACCAATTAACCATATAATTTTCAAAGGCTCAGATTCTGCATATTCTACAAGAGATAAGTTGTTTGATGATTCATTCAAAGCTGCACAAAATGGTAGTTTCTTTGGCCTCGGTTATGGAGTTTCTGACCCAGAAATAAAAAACCCAATATATGTTGGTGGAAGTGACAAAATTAGAGAGAAAGGTAACTCGTTTTTAGCACTAATAGAAGAAACTGGAGTCATTGGCCTTTTGCTATTCCTTTTTCCAATATTCTATTTTTTCAACGCCATCGGTTGGCGTGAAATATTTAAGAAGAAAAAGCTCTTTTCACTCGTTATTCTTTACTCATCACTGCTCTTACATTCTCAATTTGAAGCTTGGTTTGGTGGGGTAAGTAGTTTTCAATTATTAGTTTATTTTATATTAATTATTTCTTTTAATCAGTTCTTACTTGTCCGTCCGTTTTTTGGCGGATCTGTTAAATCAGTTGGTCAGCGCCTGTCCAGCCGAAGTGTTTTTTAACGTAGGCGGATGTTATTTCTTTGAAAAAAACTATTCTAATATTCATCAGCTCGTACCTCCCCAGCAAACAATCTGGTGGTGCATTACGAACTATTGTAAATATGGTTCAACTGCTCGGTGACGACTATAATATCAAAATCATTACAAACGATAGAGATTTTGGAGATCAAACACAATACGAGGGTATAAAAGAAAACAAATGGAATCAATTAGAAAAATGTCAAGTATATTATGCTGCCAAGAATCAATGTATAAGGAAGCTAATAAACGTAACAGAATTTGACACCTACTATTTAAATAGTTTTTTTTATTTTCATTTGTCAATAAAAATAATTTCACTAAAGTTTTTTGGTTTAATAAAAAAGAAGGAACTGATTCTTGCTCCTCGTGGTGATTTTATGGATGGTGCATTAAAAACTCGAACCTTAAAAAAAATAGTTTTTATTGTTATTTCAAAATTATTATTGCTTCACAAAAACGTTGTTTGGCATACTTCAACTGAAAGTGAGGCGGCTGAAATTAAGAGGGAAATGGGAATGGATATAAGTTACAGAACTGCCCTTGACGTACCAGACTTTTCTTTGTTGGAAAGAAAAGTAAATAGTCGAAAAAAAGAGAAGGGTTTTCTTAAAATTCTCTTTATATCTGTAATTGTACCTAAAAAAAATTTGAAATTTGCAATTGAAGTACTTAATAAAATTGAAGGTGATTATACATTTGATATTTATGGGCCGATAAAAGATGAAAAATATTGGAAAGAGTGTTTAGATGCAATTAGTCTTAAAATTAAAGCAAGAGTAAATTACAAAGGTGAAATAAATAACTCTGAAATTCATAATGTTTACCCAAATTATGATTTGTTCTTATTCCCAACTCTCGGTGAAAATTTTGGTCATGTAGTTTGGGAAAGTTTGGCTTTTGGGTGTCCTGTTCTAACAACAAATACAACACCATGGAATGGACTAAAAAGTTTCAATGCAGGTTGGAATATTGATCTAAATAGTTTTGACAAAATAAAAGTACAAATTGAAGAGCTAATAGAAGCAGATAGAAATAGTTATTCAAAATTTACCGATGGTACTACAAAATACATTAATAGTTTTAATGAAGAGAAAACATTAAAAGATAATATAGATTTGTTTGAATAAAAATGAATAAAAGTAAAACTCAAAATATTATAAACCAAGGTGAAGGTATTTCTGTTGAGTTCAAAACTGCTACAAACCAATTGCCAAACAACTTATTTGAAACTATTTCTGCATTCTTAAATAAAAGTGGGGGCACAATTCTGCTTGGAGTTGGTGACGATAAAAAGATACATGGTGTTGATGAAAAAGCAGTTGATGAGTTAAGTAAACAGATAGCAAATTTGAGTAACAATCCACAAAAATTATTCCCATCATTTTTATTGGAACCTCAAATTATTGAATATAAAGATAAAAAACTGATATCCATTTTTGTTCCTATCTCCTCGCAAGTACATAAAACATCAGGTAAAATATTTGACCGTAGTGTTGATGGAGATTTTGAATTAAGAACTGATGAACAGATAAAACAACTATATATTCGAAAATCTAATGAATATTCTGAAAACAAAATATATCCTTACTTATCCGAAAAAGATTTTGCTGAAGGAGTTGTAGAGAGAGTTCGGAAAATAATTAGAATTTATCGTCCAAATCATCCTTGGAACGAATTAGCTGATGTTGAGTTTTACAAGACCGCTGGTTTATATAGAAAAGATTTTATTACTGGTCAAAGTGGCTTTACAATGTCAGCACTATTATTATTTGGCAAACCAGAAACTATACAAAGTGCTATTCCACATTATAAAGTTGATGCACTCTTAAGAGTAGAAAATTTAGATAGATACGATGATAGAGATAATATTAAATGCAATCTTATAGAGAGTTATGATAGATTAATGAGTTTTGTAGCCAAACATTTACCCGATAAATTTCATCTGCAAGGAGATCAGCGAATCTCTTTAAGGGAAAAAATATTTAGAGAAGTAGTCGCAAATATCTTAATACATCGTGAATATACTAATGCTTTTCCAACAAGTTTTATCATTTATAAAGATAAAGTTGAAAGCAAAAACGCTAATAAACCACATATTTGGGGCAAATTAAAACCCAGTAATTTTGAGCCTTTTCCTAAAAATCCGCATATTGCACAGATTTTTACACAGATGGGACGTTCGGAAGAATTAGGGACTGGTGTGCAAAACGTCTTTAAGTATAACAAAATTTATTCAAAAACGGATGAAAATATATTTAGGGAAGATGATATTTTTACAACAGTTGTACCACTTGGAGAGTTTTTTAGTAAAAATGAGCCTCTAAATGAGCCTCTAAATGAGCCTCTAAATTATAGGATAAAACAAATTATTAAACACATTAATACCAATAATTCAATTGCTATTGCTGAACTTTCTAACCTCTGCGAAGTTGGTAGAGAAACCATTAAAAGAGATATTAAAAAACTTAAAGAATTAAAGATTATTGAGCGTGTTGGTTCAGATAAAACAGGTTATTGGAAAATATTATGAAGTTTTGCAAGATAAATTAGTACTCGTCTATCTTGCGTCTTGGTTCTTTTATTCCAGCGGGATTAACCGGTTGCTGAGCGGAGCGTTGCACTGAGCTTGTCGAAGTGTCGAAGCAAACTCTCTTTTGCCGAACTAGGCATTAAAATTAAACCTCAAGTTGATATGTACACAATTGAGGATAAAGAAATTATTCTTTTGGCCGAAGGAAGACTTGTAAATCTTGGCTGTGCAACTGGCCATCCATGGTTTGTAATGTCAAACTCATTTTCAAATCAAGTGCTAGCACAACTAGAGCTTTGGTTACATCCAGAAAGATATGAACCGAGCGTTGTTTATGGTTTAATTTGTTTATATGCGAGCCTGCCTCGTCGGCAGACAGGCACCATCCCGATAAAAAATCGGGACAAGTTATGGCAAAAATATTAATTTTATAAACACATGAAAACAAAGTTTATATGTTACCAAAACACTTGGATGAACCGAGCATATATATTTATTTTGGTTTATCATATATGCGAGCACCATCTGACAAAAACTTTCAATTATAAGCAGATGAAAAAGTAGCTATGCTACATCTTGAAAAAATAGGTGTTGAGTTGGATACCTTAACTGAAGACCAAGCTAAATACATTGGTGTTACTGTTGATGGCCCTTACAAACCAGAGTATTATAGATATTAGGATTGATTAGTAAAAAATGGTAAAAAGTGATTTGGTTGAATGATAAATGAAATTGAACAAATAATACAAAATGGTGAATCTGAAGTTGTAGAGTTCAAATTATCATTTAGTAAATCTGTGATTGAAACAATAGTTGCCTTTTCTAACAATAAAGGTGGCAAAATTCTAATAGGGGTTAAAAATAGTGGTGAAATAAAAGGGGTCTCATTAACCGAAGAAACTATACAAAACTGGATTAATGAAATAAAACAGAATACTGAACCATCATTATTGCCTTCTTCTGATATTGTATTGGTTGATGGGAAAACAGTCGTAGTTTTTTCAATTAGTGAGTTTCCTATTAAACCTGTTGCCTATAAAGATAGATTTTTTATTCGCAGACAGAATTCGACTCATAAATTATCCGTTAATGAAATTGTTGAACTTAGATTATTTAGTTTAAATTATTCTTTTGATTCTTACGAGGTTAATGCAAAATTTAATAGTCTTGATAAAAATGCCTTGTATTATTTTGAGGATAAGGTTAAGAAAAGTAAACGGTATAAAATAAGCAATAACATTAAGCAAGATTTAGTTAAACTTGGCATTATTAGAGATAATAGTTTAACAAGAGCGGCAGAGTTACTATTTGGGCTTCATCATACAAACATACATATTGGTAGATTTAAATCTGAAATTACAATAATTGATGATTTAATGATACGTAGTCCGTTAGTTTTGGCAATTGATGAAGCAATGGATTTTATT
>JAQICK010000304.1 GCA_027858595.1 Melioribacteraceae bacterium | reverse complement strand
CCAGTAATGACAATTATCATTGGAGTTTTGTTTTATAAATCCAAAATTAGTTTACCCATTTCTGTGGGATTATTGATAGGATTTTCTGGGTCTTTGGTTCTAAGTTTTGTTAGTGGAGATGGTGGCATTGGTAGCTTTAATTTTTATGCCCTTTTTGTAATTGCAGCCACATTGTTATACGGTATATCTGGAAACATGAGTAAAGAATATGTTAAGACTATAAATCCGGTAGTTCTTGTAGCATTAGCAACGTTGCTAACTATGCCAGTTTCTTTAACAATACTTTTCATATCTGATTTTTCGACACGTGTTGCAACACATCCAGATGCTTTGTTTTCGCTTTTAAGCATATTTGTATTGGGCTCAATAGGCACAGCATTTGCTCTTGCAATATTTAACCAGCTAATTAAAAACACAAGTGCGGTGTTTGCATCTTCTACTACTTATTTAATTCCTATTGTAGCCATTGGTTGGGGCTTTATTGATGGCGAAGCTCTTTACCCACTCCACTTTGCTGGAATGGGTTTAATAATAGTTGGAATAGTTATTCTTAACAGATACAAATAATTGATAATTTTAGAACTTAAAAAGTTCAAAAAACTTCCGATTATACACCATCTTTTATAAAAAAAATTATTTAATTAATTCTAAATACATTAAATGTTTTAAAAGGGTGGAAAAGAATGGAACTTAATATTGATACCAATAAGAACTTACTTTTTGTGAGTATAATAGGCACTGTTTCTAACAATGATCTTATTGCTGGTGTTGGAAAAGCCGGAGAATTATTACCCCAGCTTAAAGAGGATCTTTCAATAATTATGAATTTAACAGAATTCAAACAGACATCTACTGACCAAATAGCACTTTTTAATAAAATCATTAAAAGTATTGACGACAAAATTAAGATTAATTTAGTAATTAGAATAATGGGAGAATCAAAATCACTAATCCCAAATTTTTGTAAAATGGATAAACTATTTAAAATGGATAATGTTAGATATGTTCCAACAATGGAAGACGCTATAAAACTAATAGATGGCGAAGATTGTGCTATTGAAGCATGTCCTTAAACTTATACTATAATTTATCTTCTGTGTTTATTAACACAATTTTAATTGAGTTCTCTTGCATTTTGCAAATAGGCCACACATATTAGACTGCACTTCTATGCGAAAGGTAACACATTTATTTTATTTCGGATTTATTTTCTTTTATTCTATAACCGATAATATTTTTCTAAATTCTAAACTACTTCCTCATTGCAATTACATTCCAAAAAGAATATTTTTTAATATTAAAAATTGAGGATAAAATGAAAACTGAAGAGATAATTAGAGAAGTTCCGAAAGTACTTCTTCATGACCATTTAGATGGTGGTTTAAGACCAGAAACTATAATTGAATTAGCCGAAGAAATTGGATATACAAAACTACCAACCAAAGATCCAAGAGAACTTGCTGAATGGTTTTTCCGTGGAGCAAATAAGGGAAATCTTGTAGAGTTTTTACAAGGCTTTGAATATACAATTGCTGTAATGCAGACTAAAGAAAATCTTGAACGTATTGCCTACGAAATGATTGAAGATATGCACAAAGATGGAATTGTTTATGTTGAGACAAGGTTTGCACCTGTTCTAAGTCTTGATGGAGGACTTTATTACGATGATGTTATGAAAGCTGTCCTTGCTGGACTTGAACGAGGTAAAAAAGAATTTGGAGTAGGATATGGTTTAATTCTTTGTTCACTTCGCAACATGACTAACTCACTTGAAATTGCTGAACTTGCTGTTAACTACAGAGATAAGGGAGTTGTTGGCTTTGACCTTGCTGGAGAAGAAGGTGGATATCCACCTAAAGATCACATTGATGCTTTTCAATTTATTATGCGTGAAAATTTTAATATTACAATTCACGCTGGTGAAGCTTTTGGAAAAGATTCTATTTGGCAGGCAATACAGTATTGTGGTTCACATCGTATTGGTCATGCAACTCGTTTGAAAGAAGATATTGTTTACGATGAAAATGGCAAAATAATTAAGCTTGGAAATTTAGCTCAATACATTTTGGATAAACGAATTCCTCTTGAAATTTGCTTAAATAGTAATGTTCATACTGGTGCAATTGATAAAATTGAAAATCATCCATTCAAAGAATTGTATAATTCCAAGTTTAGAGTATTCCTAAATACAGATGATAGATTGATGAGCAACATAACATTAACTGACGAATATATTACTGCTACAGAAGTTTTTGGAATTACATTTGACGACATTGAAAAATTAAATGTCAATGCTATGAAATCAGCATTTATTAGTCACGACAAAAAATTGGAATACATCTACAATGTTATCAAACCAGGCTATAAAAAAATGAGAGAAAAATTACTCTCACTAAAAGTTTAAATATTTATAAACTGCTTTGTCATTTCGAACGAATGTGAGAAATCTTTCGTAGGGATTTGAAATGGAAGAGTTTTTTAAGAAAGGATTTTAGAAATGAAGAAGTTGTTTAAAAATTACACATACGATTTTGATAAAAATGAAGCGAAAATTTTAACAAGTTTTTGCAAACAAGCGATAGAACAAATGAGTTCTAATCAAGATTTCTATAAAGATGTGAAAGCATTTGAGTCAATACGTGAAAAGATTGCTAACGACCCTTTTGAAGTAAAAATGACAAAGGACGAGAACACAAGATTAGTGCATCAGTTGAAAGAGAACAGGAAACACATAAAAGCTACAATGGAGAAAAGTGGCTTTTTGAAAAAGTGGTTTTATAAATCGATGTTCAAGCAGTACGATAATTTATTGGAGACACATTTTTCGAATTAGAGAAAAAAGTTTAGCCGCGAAAGAGAAAAAAGAGAGCCACGAATTTGTTTTTATTAATATTTTAATTCGTGAATTAGTGGCTGCCTCGTTAAAAAAATTATAGGTATTAAAATGATTAAAAATATTAACGCCCCTAAAGGTACAGACTTAACTTGCAAAGGTTGGATTCAGGAAGCAGCAATGCGTATGCTGATGAATAACCTTGACCCAGAAGTTGCAGAAGACCCAGATAATTTAATTGTTTATGGTGGCTCTGGCAAAGCAGCTCGTAATTGGGAATCGTACGAAGCAATAATTGAGACTCTCAAAAATCTCGAAAATGATGAAACAATGCTTGTGCAATCAGGCAAACCAGTTGCGGTTTTCAGAACTCATGAAAACGCTCCACGTGTAATTATTTCAAACTCAATGCTCGTACCCGACTGGGCAAATTGGGAAGAGTTCCGCAAGCTTGAAGCAAAGGGTTTAACAATGTACGGACAAATGACTGCTGGAAGTTGGATTTACATTGGTAGTCAAGGAATTGTTCAAGGTACATACGAAACATTTGCCGAGTGTGCTAAACAAAGTTTTGATGGAACTCTTGCTGGTAAATTCCTACTTACTGCTGGTCTTGGAGGAATGGGCGGAGCTCAACCTCTTGCTGCAACGATGAACGGTGCTGCTTGTCTAGGAATTGATGTTGACAGAAGTAGAATTCAAAAGCGAATTGATACTGGTTATGTGGATGTGTTAACAGACAATTTAGATGAAGCTCTCGAACTAGTACTAAAAGCAAAAGAAGAAAAAAAGGCTTTATCTATTGGTTTAGTTGGAAATGCTGGGGAAATTCTTCCAAAGATTTTAGATAAAAATATTTTGCCTGATGTAGTTACAGATCAAACTTCTGCTCACGATATGTTGCAAGGCTACGTTCCGATGGGAATGAGTTTTGAAAATGCTCTTCAACTACGAAATGATAATCCAGATGAATATATCAAACTATCACGCTCAACAGTTGTAACACACGTAGAAGCAATGTTGGAATTCCAAAAACGCGGTTCAATAGTTTTTGATTACGGAAACAATATCCGTGGTGAAGCAAAAGAGAATGGACTCGAAAACGCATTCGATTTTCCAGGATTCGTTCCTGCATATATTCGTCCATTGTTCAACGATGGCAAAGGGCCTTTCCGTTGGGCTGCACTTTCTGGCGACCCAGAAGATATTTATGTTACTGATAGAGCTGTGATGGAAGCATTTCCAGAAGACGAAGCTCTAATACGTTGGATTAAATTAGCACAAGAAAAAATACATTTTCAAGGAATGCCAACACGTATTTGCTGGTTAGGATATGGCGACCGAGCAAAATTAGGTAAAATATTCAATCAACTTGTCGCTGATGGAAAAGTGAAAGCTCCTATTGTTATTGGTCGCGATCACTTGGATTGTGGCTCTGTAGCCTCTCCATACCGCGAAACAGAAGCAATGAAAGACGGAAGTGATGCAATAGCCGATTGGCCTATACTCAATGCCTTACTAAATACAATTGGTGGAGCAAGTTGGGTTTCTGTACATCACGGAGGAGGAGTTGGAATTGGTAAATCAATCCATGCTGGAATGGTGATTGTGGCTGATGGAACTAAAGAAGCAGAAATTCGTTTAGACCGTGTGCTTACTTACGATCCTGGGATGGGAATTGTCCGCCATGCAGATGCTGGATACGACCGAGCGATTAAAAACGCTAAAGAAAAAGGCATAAAAATTCCAATGATGAAATAGAAAAAGAAAAAGAAAAGACAAAATTCAAATTAAAAAAAACAAATAAATACGAAATACCAAAGTTCAAATAACAAACTTTCATTTTTTTTTGGCAAATTGAATTTTATGACACTAAATCGTATAGTTATATAATGTTTGGTGCTTATTAATTTTGAATTCAAATTTTATTTGATTTTTGTATTTTGTTTTTTGGAATTTTGTTTAAGTGTTAAATTGTTTAATAAATAATTAAGTTGAGGTATAACATGAAAATATTAATAGCAACAGACAAACCATTTGCACCAGTAGCTGTAAGTGGAATTAGAGAAGTAGTTGAAAATGCTGGATACGAATTAGCATTACTTGAAGGATATACTGATAATTCGCAATTACTTGAAGCAGTTACAGATGTAGATGCAATGATTATCCGCAGTGATAAAGCAACCAAAGAAGTAATTGAAGCTGCACAAAAGCTTAAAATTATTGTCCGTGCTGGTGCTGGTTATGATAACATCGATTTATCCGCAGCAACAGAAAAAGGTGTAGTTGCAATGAACACTCCTGGACAAAATTCAAACGCAGTTGCAGAACTTGCTCTTGGAATGATGGTTTACGCAGCACGCGGTTTGTTTAATGGCAAGGCTGGTTCGGAGCTTAAAGGCAAAACTCTTGGAATTCATGCATACGGAAATGTTGGCAAATTGGTAGGATACATTGCAAAAGGTTTTGGAATGAATATAGCAGCATTCGATCCTTTTGTTTCTGCTGAAGCAATTGAATCTGATGGAGTAAAAGTTTACAATTCAGTTGAGGAAATTTACTCAAATTGCGAATATATTTCTTTACATATTCCAGCAAATGACAAAACTAAAAACTCTATTAATTACGAGCTATTAAGCAAAATGCCAAAAGGTGCAACCCTAGTAAACACTGCACGTAAAGAAGTTGTGAGTGAAGCAGACTTAATGAAACTAATGAACGATAGAACTGACTTCAAATATGTTTCTGATATTGCTCCAAATAATGCAGAAGAACTTTTAAATACTTTTGCTGGACGTGTTTATTTCACTCCAAAGAAAATGGGTGCTCAAACACAGGAAGCAAATGTAAATGCTGGCATTGCTGCTGCAAATCAAATTGTTAATTTCTTAGAAAATGGTGATACAACTTTTAAAGTTAATTAGTGATATTTAGTTCTAAACCCTTGGTGGTTTTAATAACCTCCAAGGGTTGTACGGAATAGTAAATCCACCCCCAATTATGAGACTACATAAATAAAATTTAATCCTTTTCATTCAATTTTGAACCACCTAGCATTGGCGTAGAACCTTTTTACTCCGAGTTCGGACTTCTGAGCCTCGACGACGAAGCTTTCTGCTTCGATGTTGTACCTCCGAGCCTCGATGTT
>JAQICK010000297.1 GCA_027858595.1 Melioribacteraceae bacterium | reverse complement strand
ATTTCCAACATACTTCTGGGGATTTTTCCATCACGCCCAAAATACTATTGGGGAATTTACTTGTTATCTTTTTTATCATTTCTATCCCTAATTTTAATCTCAATTAATAGTTATTTCTTTTTTCCTTTCCTTGCTATAATTTTAACAAATCTACTTATCAATAGAATATATACAGATAAAGTATATGAATACTTTTTAGCTTTATCTAGTTTAAATCGTCTTATTTTTGCAAGTATTAAACTGACCAAGGTTGAAACTATCGAGCCAATTGAGCAAATTGAACTACTTAAAAAACATAGTTCGTTACTTACTAAATTGAGGCGAAGGCTAGGCTATCTTGTCATTGATAAATCTTCTTTAGGTGAGTTAGGAGAAGCTATAATTGGATATATGAACTTGTTCATGTTGATGGATTTGGTTGCATATGTACGCACTATCATTGCATTGGAGGAATACTTATTTGAAATAGAAATAATCTTTAATTCGGTGGGTGAACTTGACACAATTATCTCACTTGCATCATTAATTGAAGAGAACCGTAATATATGTCCTCCTACTTTCCACAACAACTCAAGTATCTCATTTGATGATATATATCATCCGCTTCTCTCTGAACCAATTACAAACACACTAAATTCTTTGGGAAAATCAGCATTAATAACTGGCTCTAATATGGCTGGGAAAACGACATTTATTAAGACAGTAGGAGTTAATGTTATACTTGCTCAGACTATTTATCTTTGCCATGCAAAACGTTTTAGTACTTTTCCATTTATTGTTAAATCGTCAATAAAACGAGAAGACAATATTGGAGATTCAAAGAGTTATTTTTTCGTTGAAGTAGAACAGTTGCAAGAATTTATGGAACTTTCAGAAAGAAGCGAAAAGTATTTATTCCTTATTGATGAAATATTTAGGGGTACAAATACAATTGAGAGATTAGCATCCTCATCAGCAGTTTTAGATTTTTTAAATAAAAAAAGCATAGTTTTAGTTACAACTCACGACATTGAATTACAAAATTTATTAGGTATTAGTTTTGAAATGTATCATTTCAATGAACAAGTGGAAAACAATAAATACTTTTTTGATTATAAAATAAAAAAAGAGTCATGTTTTCATGGAAATGCAATAAAATTATTAGAAATAAAAAAATATCCTAACGCTGTAACAGAGAAAGCCAAAGAAACTGCAAAAAAATTAATGTCACAGAGTAATTATAAATAAATTAGTTGAACTGGAAGTAAAATGGATGAACTAAACAACAATCAATTAAATGAAGAGGAATTCTTAGAAGAAAATGAATTGTCTCACTCTGATAAAATAGTTGGCTTGTTTTCTGAACCCTCGAAAATGTTTCAAAAAACTGCTCAAACTCCATCTAAAATAATTGATTGGTTAGTTCCATTGTTAATATTTATAGTGGTTTACAGTATCTCAACTATAGTTATGCAAACAAATCCGCAAATAAAATACTCTAAGATGGAAACGCAAAACGAGGCAATTGAAAAAAGGTTGAGTGAGTACGTAAACAGTGGTGCAATTACTCAAGAGCAAGCAGATACACAATTGGAAATGATTCGTGAAAAAATGGAAGATAGTGGAATGACAATCTTGATTCCACAAATTATTGGGTTTGGAATTTCCACTTTGATTAGCTTTTTTATAATTAGTGGATTCTTTTTTGGCAATGAGTAAATTTATACTCAAGGGTGATGGTCTATACAGCGATGCAATGGTGGCTTATGGATTACCATTTTACATTACATCCGTGCAAGTTATTCTCCAGGTAATTGTTGCAATGTTAATGAGCAAAATGGTTACAGATTTAAGTGTTGCTACATTTTTGGATTTAGACAAAACTAAATTTATCGGATTTTTCCTAAGTAAATTAGATTTGTTTTCTATTTGGTTTTATGTTGTTGTTGGTATTGCATATGCAAAAATGTTTAAATCTGAAAAAACAATAAAATACATTGGAATGATTGTTGGCTTATGGCTTGGGATTAGTTTTTTGTTCTTCTTTCTTTCAAATGCTATTCCTATTTTGAGTTTTTTGAATTAATAAAATTACATTGATTCTTTCAAAATAATATTCAGAGTTTAGAAGTTGTTATAAAACCAATTTTTCACCCATGCACTTTTACATTTAGATTGTATTTAAGTTTGGTATTTAGTGTGAATAAGAAATCTGAGAGTTGAATTAATGTTTCGAAACAAAAGACGTTAATATTTTGTCTTTTGAAGTGAATGAATAAAAACTAAATTAACTGAAACATTTTGCTATTTTTGTATGTTATTTATTAACTAAAATTTTAGGAATCCACACATAATAGATGTTAATCTTTAAATACATACTAAAAGCACATATCGGGCCATTTTTGTTTTCAGTTTTAACATTAATGTCTGTGTTTCTACTTCAGTTTTTTATGAAGTTTGCTGATAAGTTGATAGGTAAAGGGCTAGACACAATAATAATTGTAAAGCTAGTTACTTACAACCTTGCCTGGATGCTAATACTTGTTGTTCCAATGGCTGTTTTAGTTTCAACGCTTATGGCATTTGGTTCAATGGCACAAAATAATGAGATTGCAGTTTTGAAAGCGTCTGGAATGAGCCTCTATAAAATGATAATTCCTCCATTACTCGGCAGTATTGTTATAGCAGGATTATTAATTCTATTTAATAATTATGTTTACCCAGATGCAAACCACGCTGCAAGAGTTTTAGCTCAGGATATAACGAAAAAAAAACCAACGCTATCTCTAGTACCTGGAGTTTTTTCACAAGAGATTCCAAATAAGTCTATTCTTGCAAGATCTATAAATAGAAAAACAAACGAACTTGGTAATTTAACAATCTATGATAAATCCGATTCTAAAAGTATTTCTGTTGTAACAGCAAAAAAGGGGAAATTATATTTCACGAAAAACCAATCAAACTTAATACTTGATCTATACGATGGAGAAATTCACACTTCTAATAATTACGATTTTAGTACTTACAGAAAAATAATTTTTGAGCGACATAAAATTGCTATGGATGCAAGTCTGTTTTCATTTAGCCAAGACTCTAATCGTACAAATAGACGCGGTGATAGAGAGCTTAGTGCAACCTCGATGTTAGGGTTAGTAGATAGTTTAACCATAATTAAAACTAAATATGAAAATGAATTATTAGAAAAACTTGGAACTCACTTTATTGCTAGTTCAAACCCATCAAGAGAAACTAGAGTAAGAAAATCGAAGAAGTATATATACTTACGCGTTGGTGATAAAATAAAAGCAGCAAAAGGGACAATACATTCTAGCAAAGGGCGTTTAGTTTATAATGCAAAACGCATCAATAATTATTGGGTTGAAATACATAAAAAGTATTCAATTCCAGTTGCCTGTATTTTATTTATACTTGTTGGAGCACCACTTGGTGCAATGACACGAAAAGGAGGTTTTGGGGTTGCTGCCGGAATAAGTTTAATATTCTTTTTAACATATTGGGCATTTCTAATGGGCGGTGAAAAGCTTTCCGATCGTGGCTTGCTTTCTCCTTTTTGGGGAACATGGAGTGCAAATGTTATTCTCCTATTTCTTGGAAGCTATTTAACTTTTAAAAGTGCTAAAGAAAGAGTATCAATTAACTTTGATTTTCTAACAAAAATAATTCCCAAAAAATTTAGAATTGTTTCGGATGAGCATGCAAATAATTGATAAATACTTAGTAAAACAGTTTTTACTAACAATAATATTTGCTCTTTTAACATTTCTAGCAATATTTATAATTGTTGATTTAATGGAACATATTGATGAATTCATAGATAATGAAGTTCCGTTAGAAATGATTTTGAAATATTATGCCGTCTTTCTTCCTCAGATGATTCGTTATATGACTCCAATTTCTGTCTTGCTCGCAGCTCTTTTTGTAACGGGAAAACTTTCGGACTTAAACGAGGTTACTGCCTTAAAAGCAAGTGGAATGAGTTTATATAGGTACATGGCACCTTTTATTGTTACAGCCATTTTAATATCACTTATTTCTATCTACTTCGGAGGTTACGTCTCTCCAATTGCTAATAAGATTAAGGTAAATATTGAACGTGAAGAAATGAATTTTGGAACATTGCGTAGTGGAAACAACATTTTCTTCCAGGATAGTAAAACCCGTATTGTTACAATATCAACCTACAACATCTCTTCGGAACAAGCTAATATTGTTAGTATTCAAGATTTTAATCCAAACAATATTACACAAATGCTAACCAGAATTGATTCAAAGAAAATGACATTTGATTCATCTTCTGAAACTTGGACTTTACAAAATGGAGTGCAACGACATTTTACAAATTCGTCAGAAACATCCACGAAATTTGATGAGCTAAAACTTGATGATTTACATTTTTCTCCTAAAGATGTAATAAAGAAGCAAATTAAAAATGAAGAAATGACATTATCAGAGCTTGATGAACTTGCAGAAGAACAGCTATTTGCAGGAACAGACCCTAGGCGTGTACAAATTGAATATCATTCCAGAATAGCTTTTGCTTTTGCGTCTATTATAACGGTCCTTTTCGGATTACCTCTTTCAACAAACAAGCGTAAAGGTGGGCTTGCGTTACAGTTTGGAATAAATCTTATTATCACTTTTACATATTTAGTGTTCATGAGCATTAGCCAGGCTTTTGGCAAAAATGGAGTAATGTCCCCTATCCTCACGGGTTGGCTGGCAAATATCATTTTCTTTTTTGCTGCAATATTAAATATTGTGAGAGCACCAAAGTAAAAATAAGTAAGTATGGCTGAGTTCTCACAAAGGGATGCAAATTGCATAATAATGTCAGCATTCTTAGTTCTTAAAAAGGTTCTAGTTAACCAAAAAATACTGTCATGCTGAATTTATTTCAGCATCTCGGACGCCTCATGAGATTCCGTGTAAGAACATCACGGAATGACCGCGTGTTTGGGAATAGTAAAAAAAGGCTGAGTTAATTAGAACTCAGCCGTAAATATTAATCTTAAATCACTTCAGTCCTATTTGCTTTCCAAATGCGAAACACCATCCCAATCATCACTTGGTGGGTTTTGGATGTAGTTTTCGGATCGATCTAAATACAATTTTGAAAGTATGTCTTTAGGATTTTCTATGAACGATTTTTGAAAAAGAGATTTTGCAGATTCAAAATTTCTATTTATAAATTGTTTATACCCATCGATATAATTCTGATATTCATTAAATTTTTCTTTAGCCCTATCGTCTTTACCTAATCCTAATAATTCATAAACTGTAATTGGTTTTGTTTTACCTTTCACAACAATTTTATCAATAATTCTAACAAGTACTTCTTCTTTAACTTTTGCGTAGGTCGCTTCACTAATCATTATTGTTGTACCGTACATTTTATTTGCACTCTCAATACGGGAAGCTAAATTTACTCCATCCCCCATAACAGTATAGTCAAAACGCTCTACGCCACCAATATTTCCAACAACAACATCAGAACTATTAATGCCAATTCGAGTTCTAACTTTTTGTGCTGCCTCAGATGAAAAGCTACTTTTCAGTTTATCCATCTTTTTCTGCATTAAAATTGCTGTTATGCACGCATTTAATTCTTTGTTTTCAACGTCGAGCGGAGCGCCCCAAAATGCCATTAGTGAATCGCCTAAATATTTGTCCAATGTTCCTTTATTATCTAACACAATGGTTGTCATAATGGAAAGATAATTATTGATGAATTCTACTAATTCTTCAGGTTTCATTTTTTCTGAAATAGTTGTAAATCCCTCAATATCACTAAACATAATTGTGATATTCTTTTTTACTCCACCAAGCGAAAGTTTTTCTGGATTGTTTAATAATTCATTTACAAGCGATTTACTAACGTATTGCCCAAACATACCTTTTATCATAGTATTATGTTTTCGAACACGAATTACATGATAAGCTGTTGTAGAAAAATATCCAACAATTAGAGTTGCTATTGGACTAATAAAAGAAACTATATAGTTATGTTCAGTAAAAAGATAAATACCAAGAAAATAGAAAAAAACAAAGAGAGCTGCGAGTATGGACAAGTTGATAGCTTCTGCTAAAATTAGATTTATTTTTTTACTCCTCTTGAAAAATGAGAAAATGAAATATGCAAGAAATGATAGAACAAATATGACAAATATTTCAACACTCTGAGATTCTTTAATTAAAAAATCATTCCAAATTACATTTTGTATAGCATTGGCGTGTATTTCAACACCCCACATTTGGTTATCACCTTTGCGTTTACCTTGACTAAATGAAATTGGAAAGAAGTCTCGATCTTCAGGAAGTATTGAACCAATAAGAACTATTTTATCTTTAAACTTACCAGACTGCAACAGACCAGAAGATTCATCGTCCCAAATATTTAGGTCTGTTTCATAATAATTTTCATCTTTTGTTTTGAACTCTTTATCATCAAGAACATCACTAAACTTTAAGTATTCAAATGTACCATTTGGGCCATAATAATTAATTAGCATTGATGATTTGTCGTATCGTGGAATTTTTCTATTTCCTAGTTCAAAATAAGACTCCGAAATTTTAACTATGTTACTTGTTTTCAATCCAAAGTAATTATTTAGTAGTGCAAATCCGAATGTTGGAAGAATAGTTTCATTTGCAGAAGAAATAACTAATGGTTCATATCTTCTATAAATTCCATCTTCATCGCTACCTATTTGAACAATTCCAACAGAACTATCAACTGCATAGAATTTATTCCTATAGTTATAAGCTTCTTCCTTTATATTATAGTTTCCCTCTTCCACTAGTAATTCAGCTTCTATATTAAGTTGACCAGCTACAATTACATTTTTTGAGTTAGAAATTGCTTCAGAAAAGAGTTGATCATTTTGAGGAGAATACTTATCGTCATTTGACATTAATACATCTATTCCAACAGCTATTGCTCCTGCATTATTAAGATTAGTAACTACTTTTGCAAAATATGAACGTGGCCAAGGCCATGAATTAAAGGGAGCAGGAATTTGGTCATAATCATCTTGAGATATACCTAAAATAATTACATCCGCTTTCTCTTTAATATCAACAACCTTTTTCTTTGCAAATCTGATATCAAGATATTTTAATTCAAGTTCTTGTAATGGTACAATAGAGATGAAATAATTCTGAGTAATGGATAAAACAAAAATTGCGGAAGCAACTGGAATAAGAAATAAAGGTAAGAGTATTTTAATCTTTCGCCGGTATCTTCTGATATTTAGCAACTTTTGAATAATTATAAGCTCCAAAATCTCTAATTTTAGAAATAGTCAATTAAATTACTACTGATAACAGAAACTAGAAATTATAGCTTACAGTTACTCCAGAAATAGTATTTGTTCCACTACCAGAATTATTGTAGTACCGCATTTGTGCTCTAAGCCATAAGTTCTGAATAGCTTGGTATGATGCAACTAAATCAATTGCATGACGGTTAAAATCACCAAAACTTGGGCTGTAGTTAAACGATAGTTCCAAATCATCATTTAACATCCTGTACCTTCCACCTGCCATAATTGTTACATATTTATATTGTACAGTAGTTATTTCACTATTATAATAGATTATTCTAAAATTACTAACCAATGCTCTTGTCCAATAACTATTTAGCGAAAATGATGTTGAAAAATATTTTGAATCGTTATTAAAGAAACTTTCGTCAACTCTGTTAGAAGAATTAAAACTTAATGAAGTATTATGACGAATATGATAATTGAAATCATACCCAAGATTTAGAGAAAATCTATTAGAAATATCATCAACACTAAAAATTCGGCTAAGGGTGTCAGTTGGTTCAATTCCATTTTTATTTTGATTCCTTGTAAAACCAAGAGTAATATTTGGCATATCTGCTCTCATAAATAATGAAACAGAGGCACGTAATGTTTGAAAAGTTGTAGTTGATACTTTTGTTCCTTGAAGGTTATCATTCAAATTTTCGTAACCAACAGTAAAAAACAATTGATTACTTAAAGTCCTAAACCTATCTGTTATGTTGAGTCCAGCAACGTCAGTTCTTGTATATTCCTGTCCAAAAGATTTAAATTGATTTCCTCTATAGATGTATGAACCTTTTAAATTATTATTAAAATAATTGAATTCCAGCGAGCCTTCGGCAGCGAGAGAAGAAAGTTCTTGAAAATTTAATGGTTCAATAAATTGATTTACCGTAAAGAAAGGTGATATTTGATTTTTAATATTTTTAAAACTCTCTACATCACTTCCAAGAGCATCACCTGAAGCAAAGATAGAATCAATTTGTTCATCGTTATATGTTCCAGATGTGATATCAGAATTTATAATTGAAATTGCAGCTAAGCCTTTTAAAATAATTTTTTGATCATCCAGTGCCAATCTTAAATCGGTACTTGCCACTAAATTTTCCTCAGGTAAAACTCCAAATTCCACAGAATTCACATCA
>JAQICK010000444.1 GCA_027858595.1 Melioribacteraceae bacterium | reverse complement strand
CCAACAGTAATAAAAAACAACTCGGCTGTATTAAGAGAAATGAGATCTTCTATGTACGCACTAATGCAAGTCAACGATTCCATTATTGCAATAGCAGAAGGACTTTTAGATTCTAAAGTTGTTACTACTAATAAATTAATATTAACAAAAAGAAACTTAGATAAATTAAGTAAATTTAGTGAGAGAGGAGTTAAAGTAATTTCTGACAACATAGCTGCCGTTAAAAATTCTACAATTATCATCCTCTCTGTTACTCCACAAAAAATGGATTCTGTGATAGAAGAAATAAAAGATTTTATAAATCCTAAAAAACATATTATTCTGTCAGTAATTACGGGTGCCGGAATTGCTGACTTTAAAGAAAAACTAGGAAACGATGTCCCTGTAATAAGAGTTATGCCCAATACTGCTATAGCAATAAAGGAATCGATGACTTGCATTAGTGCGAACAAAGAAGATCTCATTTCACTTAAAACAGCCGAGATGATTTTTAATACTGTTGGTAAAACTAAAATAATTAACGAAGATTTAATGGGACCTGCTACAGCATTGGTTGCCTGTGGTATTGCATTTTTCTTGCGAGCTATACGTGCTGCTGGACAAGGTGGAACTGAAATAGGCTTCCACGCAGAAGACGCAATAATAATGGCTGCACAAACAGCAAAAGGAGCTGCTTCTCTACTTGCAAATGATGGATATCATCCAGAACGAGAAATTGATAAGGTTACAACACCTCAAGGGCTTACTATTACTGGGTTAAACCAAATGGAGCATAATGGCTTTAGTTCGGCAATGATAACTGGAATTGTATCTTCCGCAAAAAGAGCCGAAACAATTTTCAAGAAAGAGAAATAGTAACTTCTTGTTTTTAGTGCCCTTAGTGGTTTAATAACCACTAAGGGCAATTCAATTATTATGAACTCCAAACTAAACAAACAAATACTTGCTCTTGCAATTCCCAATATTTTAACAAACTTATCAGTTCCACTTTTAAGTTCTGTTGATACGGCTGTGGTTGGACATTTAGATGAAGCATATTATCTTGGTGCAATTGCAATAGGCTCAATGATTTTTAACTTCATCTATTGGGCATTTGGATTTCTGCGAATGGGAACCACAGGCTTAACTTCACAAGCAGTTGGAAAAGGAGATAATAATGAAGTTGCACTCAACTTGTTTCGTCCTGCTTTAATTGCAATTGCATTTGGAATAATTCTAATATCACTTCAATTTATTATAGCTGAATTTTCATTCTCAATTATAAGTGCTTCGCCAGAAGTTGAGCAGTTTGCACGTGAATATTTTTATATCCGTATTTTTGCTGCCCCAGCTACACTTCTAATTTATGTTTTCCATGGCTGGTTCTTAGGAATGCAAAATGCTAAATATCCATTGATACTATTGGTTACAGTAAATATTCTCAATTTAGTTTTTAACATTGTTTTCATATTCCAATTTGGAATGAAATCGGAAGGAGTTGCATACGGAACTGTGTTAGCTCAATATTCTGGATTATTAATTGCAATAATTCTGTTCATTAAAAAGTACAATTCGCAATTAAAATATTTCTCAATAAATAGTATTCTTGAATTTTCTAAATTGAAACAATTCTATCAAGTTAATAGCAATATCTTTATTAGGACTTTGGCTCTACTTTTTGTTCTTAGTTTTTTTACTGCAGAGTCAGCAAAATATGGAGACAATATTTTAGCTGCCAACACAATATTAATGCAAATGTGGATAATTATTTCCTATGCAGTTGATGGATTTGCGTTTGCTGCTGAAAGTCTAGTTGGCAAATTGATTGGAGCCAATGATAAAGCGAGACTTAAGCAAACAATTAAATATCTGTTTGTTTGGGGAACTGGAATTGGGTTAGTTTTCACTATTATCTATTCATTCACCGGAGAGCTAATTATTAATGTTTTTACAAGCAATAAAGTAATTATAAATATTGCACTTTCTTTTGTTGGGTGGACTATAATTTCACAAATGATTAATAGTATTAGTTTTATTTGGGATGGCATTTATATTGGAGCAACTAAAACTAAAGCAATGCGTAACTCAATGCTATTAAGTGCATTTGCTGTTTTTCTTCCAGCATATTTTTTAACAAAAGATGTTTTAGGAAATCACTCACTCTGGTTTGCATTAACTCTGTTTATGATTGTAAGGGCTGTAACATTGACAATAGTTGCAAAGAAAAACATTTTGTAGAGATCTTAATCACAAAATCTTCTTATCTTGAATGCCAAATATTTATTACAAAAGAGGGCTAAGTTCTAATATAGACAGCATTATTTAATCGTAATGTTATCAATAGATGATTTTTAAAAATAAATTGTCATTTCGAACCCTTTTTCTTGGGTGAGAAATCTTGTGAATAGTAAGAGATTT
>JAQICK010000431.1 GCA_027858595.1 Melioribacteraceae bacterium | reverse complement strand
CTGGAATGACTTAAACGAAGCCGAACCAAAAAAACCATTTGGTGAAAAGATAGAAACCGAATAAGATTTTGAATATTTGGTAATGACTAAACTGCAGAGGAAACCAAGTTTTTTAGAGTGAACCCTAGAATATTTTGAAACAACCATTTTTTAGCCTTTACTTTTAGCTCTGGAACTGGCTTTGCTTTGCCAAGCATTAAAAAAAGAAACAAACCGAAAAACCAACGGTGAACTGTTGGCAAAAAGTGAAAAAAAGAACAAAAACGTGAAGAAAAAACGGAAGTGAAAACACAAGGGCGGGATGCTTTTCCCCGCTTGTATTACCCTTGTGTTTTTAACCCATTTTTTTAGTTTTGTGCCTTTCTTTTTTTTGCTTTTGTTTTGCGAACAGGAAGCCGTGCTTGGTTTTTTCGATGGTTTGTTTACTTTTTTTACGCAGAATCAAAACACGTAATTTTGTTCCTCAAAAATTTGGTGTTTTACCTTATTGTTTTTATAAAGGATTTATTTGTGAAGTATGTTTAGTGGAGAAACTGGAAAGAAGCGGAATAGTTTTATCCATGGCTACCAGTTACGAAGCTACGCTGAACAATTAAATTCCGATGTTTGCAAAAATGATTTCTTTTGCAAATAATTCAAAGCCCAAATGTTTAATGTTCCTTTATTAAACTTTTGGATGCCTTAAATTACAACTAATGAGAAGTAGTAATTCATTGTTTATTTGTGAAGTTCCGCATAGCGGATAAATTTGAGATTGACCGAATGACGTCTGATAGCTTAGGTTTTCAAGTATCCGCTGAGTGATTGGAGTTGATGAAACTAACAATTGAACCGAAAGAGAAAATCTGATTTATGAAAATAATAGTGAGATAATCATAAACTTGATTAACATGCTTTGGATAACAATATTTATATGTAAAACTATTTGACTAGCGGTAAAGTGAAAACAAACCTACTCCCTATTCCTTCTTCACTTTCCACCCAGATTTTACCACCGTGCTTTTCAACAAATTCTTTACACAGCAGTAAACCCAATCCAGTGCTTTTTTCTCCATCAGTTCCTACTCTACCAACGTCTTCACCAACCTTAAATAGTTTGTCAGCTATATTTTGTTTCATACCAATACCAGTATCACTTATTGATATTTCTACAATATCATTTTCAATTCTCTCTGGCTTTACTGTAACCGTGCTACCTCGGTTAGAAAATTTTACAGAATTGGATAATAGATTTAGTAATACCGAGTTAATCATATTTTCATCGGCATATATATCAATCGGTTCTATAACTTCATTAATTATTTCAATTCCTTTTTGCTTACTTCTCTCACTTATTGTTCTAATATTATTTAAAATAAGATTAGTATACGATAATTCTTTTGGCTCAAAACTCATTGACCCTTGTTGCATCTGTGACCATTCAAGTAAATTCTTTAAAAGATCAAACACATTGTTTGCAGTTTTATTCAACATAGTTCCAAATTCAGTCAATTCATCAGCAGAGAAACTGCTTGCTTCTTCCGTCATAATTTGTGACAAGTTCAAAAACCCTTGAAACGGAGCTTTCAAATCGTGTGCAATTATTGAAAAGAATTTATCCTTTTCCGCGTTTAGTTTAATCAGTTGTTCATTTCTTTTATTTATTTCCTCTTCGGATGCTTTACGTTCTGTAATATCCTCAATTGCAAGAAGAATAATTTTCTCTTTACCCAGGGCTTGTTCAATTTGCCGGGCATTTAAAAGCATAATTCGTTTACCGATTGTAGAGAATACGTGATCAACTTCGTAGTTATCGAATGTTGTTTTTTCGGGAAGTATAGTTTCAAGTAGTTCTCTAAGTTTGGGAATATTCCATTGATTATTCCCGAGGTCGTAGATAAGTGTTCCAATAGTTTCAGCGGAGTTAACTTTGAAGAAATCATAGAATGAACGGCTTGCTTTTACTACTCTTAAATCTTGATCCAGAGCAAGTAACGGCAGTCTGTCTAAAAAGCACAGAATATGCTATATTTTTTAATAGATTAGTTTTCATAAGCCATTCTAACGGCATTGATATTATTAGCAACTAA
>JAQICK010000283.1 GCA_027858595.1 Melioribacteraceae bacterium | reverse complement strand
TTTATATTCATTTTCCAAACTAGAAATAAGAGTTAAAACCTGTTTGTGCATTTCTTCTTTTTTTGCAATTTTTTCAAGGTCAGCAAGCAGTTTTTCTGATGTTGAAGTATAATCAAATTTGTGCTCATCAAGATATTTTAAAAAATCGGTAAAAAGTTTGCCTTCATTTAAACCATCTATATCTAAAATTTTACTTGTGTTAAAATAATTTGTTGCAAACCTAAAAAACATTCCACGAGCTAAAAGTATTTGTATTTGCTTTGATTGTGAAGTATTAGAAACTACAGAATCTGCACTAATACCACCATCTGCTAAAACTTCCCTGTTATTATCAGTGAAAAATTGTGCAACTTCTTTAGTACTATCAGTTCCAAAAATATCATCATTTTTTGAATAGTCAACTTCCTGAATACATCTTCCACTGGGAGTATAATATTTTGCAGTTGTAATTTTTAACGAGGTATTAAATGAGAGCGGCAAAATAGTTTGCACAAGTCCTTTACCGAAAGATCGTTCTCCAACAATTACTCCTCTATCGTGATCTTTAATGGCACCCACAACAATTTCGGATGCAGAGGCAGAGCCTTCATCTATTAAAACTACTAGCTTATTATTTTCAGCCAAAGGAGTTTCTTTAGAAAAGTATTTTGACATTTTAGTAGTATCGCGTCCCATTACAGAAACTACTAAATCATTTTTATTTAAGAATTTTTCCGATACATCAATTGCTTGGTCAAGTAAACCACCAGGGTTTCCTCTTAAATCAAGAATTATTGAGTGAATTTTTTTTTGCCTTTTCATCTCAAGCAAAGCATTTTTCACTTCGTTTCCTGCGGAGCGTGAAAATCCACTTAATTTTATGTATGCATTATTTCCATCTTCTGGAATAAAACCAAAATACGTCACGTTTGTAATTACAATTTCTTCAATTACTAACTGAAATATAAGATTGTCTTCAACACCGTCTCTTTCAATTGTAAGAGTAACAACTTTACCAGGATCACCTTTTAAGTACGAGCTTAAATCGGCGTAATTATCTTTATTAATTTCTAAGCTGTCAACTTTCAGAATTACATCTCCAACACGCAAACCCTGGCGTTGAGCTGGATAGCCTTCCATCAAATCGAGAATTGTAACTTTGTTTCTACGAAGCCCAACACTTGTTCCAATTCCGCCATACTTCCCATTTGTTAAAACATCCAAATCTTTTTTCATTGTTTCATCAATGTAGATTGTATATGGATCTAACGATGAAAGCATTCCTTTAATGCCTGCCAACATAAAATTTTCTGGATTTATTTCATCAACGTAATTTATGCTAACTTCACGATATACTTTTCCGAAAGTATCAATGCTTTTAGAAATCTCAAAGTATATATCCGAGTTTACTGTCGCGAATCCAGTAATAAAAACTGCAGAAAATAGTAAAATCCAAAGTTTTTTTTTCTTCAAAAATCTATTCATTATTTTTAATCCAATCCTCTACTACTTCAATTATTTTGTTGTGAATTTCCTCAATAGAAAGAGTTCCATCTATTGTTATAAATCTTTTTTCTAACATGCTCATTTCAATGTAACCATTACGCACACGATTATAAAAATCGTTTTCGGATAGCTCAATTCTATCCAAATTTGTTGCACCAAATTTTTCTCTTCGTTTGTCAATTTCTTCAAGTGGTAAATCGATAAAAAAAGTTAGATGAGGAATAGCCAAACCTATTGCAAACTTTTGGATAGTTTTAACCGAACTAAGGTTTATTTCGCGCCCAAAACCTTGATATGCAATTGAGGAATCGTGAAACCTATCTGAAATTACAAAATGCCCTTCATGCAACAATGGAACTATTTTTTCGCGAACTAATTGAGCTCGACTTGCTGAAAAAAGAAGTAACTCCGCCTCAATGTGCATTTCAGAATTCTCTTTATCCAGCAGAATTTTTCTCACTTTTTCCGAGATCTGAGTTCCGCCAGGTTCTCGTATTAAAGTAACATTTTTTCCAATTGCTTCAAGTTTTTCTTTAAGCAATGTTACTTGGGTTGATTTTCCACAAAAATCTAAGCCTTCAAAAGTTATAAACATATCAGTATTGTTTTATTATATATTTTAGTGTTTTAGGATTTACATTTGTTAGGGTTGTAAAATTTGGGATTGTAATCTTTGGTGTTACTATACCAAGAGAATCAAGAAATGCGTCGTTAAAATCAACAGTTGCTGTTATTGAGTCTGAACTCATAATTCCTAAATTTTC
>JAQICK010000240.1 GCA_027858595.1 Melioribacteraceae bacterium | reverse complement strand
TCCTAGTTGATGAGCAGTCTCTTTTGACATTCCTACCCAAATATTACTTTGCTCATTTTTTTTTAAATAGCTAAAACTGAAATAGGCAATTATTATGAACATCATTGCAAATATTATTTGCAAGTAAGGGTAGTATCTTAGCTGAATTATTAAATCGGAATTTCCAAAATGAATTTTGTTTAATACTACACTATCTTGGCTATATACAAATATGGGATTATTAAATTCACTAAATTCGTTAATCTTGTTATGTATAAATCTAATTTTCTGAGTGTCTGTTAAAGTGGAATCCAATTCTAAGTTTCGTATCCCACCAGCATTCATTTCCTCTAGCGAAATATTGTTACTTGAATCAGTTAAAATCAATGGGAAATCAATACGCTTAATTACATCAAGGAGGAATGTGAAATCTTTATCCGAGGCACCTAGTTCTGCTACTTGTTGTAAACTAGATGCAAATAACTCAGCAACCTTCACTTCTCTTTTTTCGAGTTGTGATATTAAAGTTTGGGTATAAATGTAGGTTGCAAGAGCTATAACAGTAGCAAAAACAAGTAAAATTATCTTTATTTGAATGGAACCAGGTCCACCTGACATTTTTCTGTTCATACTTTTCTCAAAAATATATTATTTATCCTTTTTGGAAAGAGTAAAGGGAAATATTATAACTCAATTGTCTGATCTCGTTTTGGTCCGACAGAGATAATAGATATTTCAAACCCAGAATGTTCAGAAATAAAACTTAAATAATTTTTTGTCTCGTTTGGTAAATCATCGTAACTTCTTACATTAGTAATATCTGTTTTCCAACCTGGTAGTGTTTCATATATGGGAACTACTCTTGTTAGTTGACTTTCAGTTGTTGGAAATGATTTTAGTCTTTTTCCATCAAGTTCATATGCAATGCAAACTTTTATTTCGTCCATATTACTAAGAACATCAAGTTTAGTTATAGCAACTCTTTCAATACCATTTATCATTCTAGAATAATTAAGAAGGAACGCATCAAACCAACCGCACCTGCGAGGACGACCAGTTGTAGCTCCAAATTCTGCACCCCATGTTCTTAGTGCCTCTCCTTCTTCTCCAAGAAGTTCTGTTGGGAAAGGGCCAAAACCAACTCTTGTTGTGTATGCTTTTACAATTCCAAAAACAGAAGAAATTTTTGTTGGAGGTAAACCAAGACCAATGCAAGCACCACCAGAAGTGGGGTTGGATGAAGTAACGTAAGGATATGTTCCATGATCTACATCTAAAAGTGCTCCCTGAGCTCCTTCCATTAAAACAGACTTGCCATTTCTTATTGCTTCGTCCAAAAACACAGGTACATCAGTAATATATTGGTCAATTGCTTCATCGAAGGCTAGATAATCTGAAACAATTTTTTCTACATCAAGTTCTTCTTTATTAAATACATTTGTAATAATCTTATTTTTTTCTTCAATATTTCTTCTAATTTTCTTTTCTAGTTCTACTTTATCAAGCAAGTCAACAATTCTGATTCCTTTCCGATCATATTTGTCAATGTAACAAGGACCAATTCCACGACCAGTAGTTCCAATTTTATTATCACCACTTTCATTTATTGAATCGATAATTTTGTGATATGGCATTATTAAATGAGCATTATGACTAATAAATAAACGCCCTTTTACTTTAAAACCGTGGTCTTCTAAAAATTTAATTTCATCGAGTAATGCTTGAGGGTCAATTACTACACCGTTTCCTATAACGCATTCAACGTCTTCACGGAGAATTCCTGAAGGGATTAAATGTAGAACAAATTGTTGATCACCAATAACAATTGTATGCCCCGCATTTGCACCGCCTTGGTATCTTGCAACTATATCAAAACGATCACCTAAAATATCAACAATCTTACCTTTACCTTCGTCACCCCATTGACTACCAACTAAAACTGATACACTCATTTTATACTCTGTAATTTTAAATTAAAGAAACAATTAAAAGAAATTTTTAAGATGGATTTTTAACATGATGTATATACAGGTGGAGTTTACATCCACCCAGAACATAAAAAATTATTTTTTCATACTTTCAACAGCCGCGTCAACCGACTCAAAATTATCAAAAATGGTAATTAGTTTTGTAATAACTAATAAGCTATTAATCTTATCAGTAGCATTAGCTAATTTCAGAACGCCTTCCTTATTTTTAACAGATGTATAACCACTAATTAGCATTCCAAGTCCAGTACTATTCATGAACTTTACACCACCTAAATCTATAATAATATTTTTTTTGTTTTCGTCTAAGAAGTTGCCCAATATGTCATGAAATTCTTGTGATTCAGGTCCTCCCATGACATTACCTTTTATTGTAATTACAACTGCATCATACTTTTCGCTTGTTTTAATACGCATTTTAATACCTTTCATTAATATTAATTCGGTGAAATTACGATAACTAATTTAGTGAAAAGAAAACAAATATGAATATAAATAATTATATTATTTACTTAGTTCTTAAAGATTTTTCAAAAAACTGAAATACGTTTTTCTAATAATTTTAAGAGTGGAACAAAGTTACTTGTATGTCGTCTAAAATTCCCGAAGTGAATAAAAATTCGTTAAGCAAAAGCATCGAAAGCGAAGACCAAGATTTCATTCTTATAAAAGAATATAATAATGGAAGTGAAGTTGCGTTTGAAAAACTAATGAGACTACACAAGGATAAAGTTAGAAATTTAATATTCCTTACTTTTAATGATTCTGAATTTGTTGACGATATTTCACAAGATGTTTTTATTAGCGTTTATAAAAAGTTGCCTGAATTTAGATTTGAATCAAAATTTACTACTTGGCTTTACAGAATTACAGTTAATAAGTGTCGTGATTATCTAAGAAAAAAAAGAGTTAGAAGCATTTTTGTTCCCATACAAGATTCTCACGAAAATATTCGTTCTACTGGTATTCATCAGGATGTTGATATACCTGGCCTAGTTCAAAAAGCAATTAAGAGGTTGCCAGATAAATTAAAAGTTCCACTTGTGTACAGAGATATTGATGGATTTAGCTACAACGAAATTGCCGAAAAATTAGGATGCGAAGTTGGAACTGTAAAATCTAGGATTTTTAGAGCACGCGAAAGTCTTAAAGCATTGTTAGAACCTTACCAAAATGAGATGAATAGATAGTAGAAATCCATTTTTAAATATTTGTTTTGGCTAGGAACAGATGGCTGAAATAATAATGGAAAATTAACTCACTTAAAAAACAACTTTGAAACAAATGAATTATATTGAAAAATTACGCCATAATTTTTTCTCAATTGCCATAGCAATTTTGACACTAACTCTATTAATTGTGTTTGGTGTAGAACAAAGTAATGAGCAAAATGGAAAAAACACAGATGTTATAAATCAATTTTATTCTGCCACACTTAAACCTCTTTTCACTTCCGAATCAATTGATAAAAAGGATGTATTAAATTTTGCATTGGATGGTGATTTACTTCTTGATAAGGATGAAAATAAAGTTCTACAATTAAGCAACGATTCTACTGGTAGAGAAGTTATAGGCATAAGAAGCTCGGAAGGAATGTTGCTAACTGATAATTACGCAAGAGTAATTGAAAAATTACAATCAGTTGAAGGCAAGCAAAAAGAAAAACTAGATTCAATTTTAGGGCTGTATTCAAATGAGCTTTCTAAGTCAATTTACAAGGACGAAAATAAAGTATTTGTGGTTGATCCTAACATAGGCATGGTTAGAAAATTACTAAATCGTGATTTAACAAATTTCGTTAAAGATCAGAATTTAAGTGGAAATTCAATTGAGATCTTAGAAAAAAACAGAGAGGAAGAAGCCGCTCGAGATTATCTAGTGTTTAATTCCGATACTGTTTTTCAGAGGGAATATAAATATGTTGCACCAGCTGAATCAAAAGTTTTCGAACCAGAAAAAACATTAACTCTTGCAAAACCAGAAAGCCCTAAAGTTGAAAAAGCAAATGAACTAAATTTTAAAATTGATTCTAATATTGTAAATGTAACTTTAGATAATTTTTTAGATTTGGATGAATTAGAGAATATACATTTCTTTAAAACCTTTATTGATAGCTCACAAGATAATCTAAAACTATCGTTTGAAGTTTTGGGTGATTCGTCTGATAATGTTCATCTAAAATTTACTTATGTTGATAGTGCTAACAATAAAATCAAATACGAACTGAATTCAGAAGAGATAGGCAGTGCTTTAACAAAGTCTTTAAAAATATTTAGTGGCAAAAATCTTGATGAATGGATAGAATATGGAATTAAAATGGATTCTATTTCTCGCAAGGTTGATGAAAAAAACAATAGAAAGAATCTAAAATAATTGAATCAATTTTTTACAAATATCATTGATGGAAGTAGAA
>JAQICK010000397.1 GCA_027858595.1 Melioribacteraceae bacterium | reverse complement strand
ATTCAGCAATATGAAGAAATTAATTTAGAAACAGTAAACTTTTCGCAATATTTAAGTGATTTATTAAATAAAGATTACCACTATTTAAGTTCTCTTTTTTCCAAAACCGAGGGAATTACAATTGAGCATTATATAATTCTGCAAAAAATTGAAAAGACGAAAGAAATTATAAAATACGGCGAATTAACTTTAAGCGAAATTGCTTACAAACTTGGCTATAGTTCAGTTCAGCATCTTTCCCGTCAGTTTAAAAGCACAACTGGAATGACAGCAAGCGAATTCAAAAATAGTCAAAATGGTTTCCGTAAAACAATTGATTCCGTTGGGAAATAACTCAACCCTATTTGTAAAGCCTATCTAAATTATCCAAATATTAACATACTGCAACAAATTCTCGCAATTCTGTAATGAAATCACTTCTTAACTCTGTAATTTTATATTGTAATTAATAATAGAATGGAGAAGTAAAATGAACGAACAACTATTTGTAATTGATGGAATGTCTTGCAACCATTGTAAAATGGCAGTAGAAGCTGAGCTTAAAGATGCTGGGTTTAAAAACTTTACAGTTGAAGTTGGATCTGCAAAAGTGGAATGCAATACAAACGAAGATAAATTAAAAACTGCCAAGGCTATTGAATCAGCTGGATACAAAATTACTAATTGAGAAATATGTTGTCAGAAATTAAAACTATAAAATATAACTTGCCTGTTGAAGGTATGACTTGCGCTAGTTGCGTAACTCGTGTTGAAAAAGCTCTTTCAAAAATAACCGAAATTGAAAATGTTTCGGTAAACTTGGCAAGCGAAAAAGTTACATTTGAGCTTGATGAAAATTTAAGCCTAGATACAGCAGTTGAAGCAGTTGAAAAATATGGTTATAAACTGCATACAGAATTACTGAAAAGTAACGATACTGACAATAGAGAGAATAATTTTATTGATGAATATTATGACAAGTTAAAAAATGACTTTATCTTTTCTGCTTTGTTAACGTTGCCGATTTTCATAATTAGTATGTTGAGAGAGTTCATTTGGTTTTCATCCATTTGGCCTTTTGGTGATGATTACACTAATAAAATTTTGTTGATACTTGTAACCCCAATAATTTTTATTTCTGGAAAAAGATTTTATAAAATATTTTGGACCAACCTAAAACATTTCTCATTTGAAATGAATTCGCTTGTCGCTATTGGAACCGGAACTGCTTATGGATACAGCGTTTTAGCAACTCTCTTTCCAATTCTGCTGATAATTGATGGTAAACTACCGCATGTATATTTTGAAACTGCTGCGGTAATTATAGTCCTTATTACAATGGGTAAACTTTTAGAGACCCGAGCAAAAAGAAAAACCGGTGGAGCAATTAAAAATTTATTGGAGTTGAAACCAAAAGAAGCCACAATTATTAAAAATGGTAAAGAAACGGTTGTTAAGTTATCTGAATTAAAAATTGCGAATATAGTAATAATTAAACCAGGTGAAAAGATTCCAGCTGATGGAGTGATTATTTCTGGGTCTTCATTTGTTGACGAAACTATGTTAACTGGTGAAAGTGTTCCTGTAGAAAAGAAAATTAGTTCTAAAGTAATTGGTGGAACAATAAACAAAAATGGCACATTCAACTTTGAAATTACAGCACTTGGGGATAATTCAGTTCTAGGACAAATTATTAAATTAGTTGAAGATGCCCAAAGCTCCAAAGCTCCAATTCAGCAATTGGCCGATAAAGTTTCCTCAATCTTTGTTCCAACAGTCATTTTAATTGCTATGAGCACATTCACTTTTTGGATGTTTTATGCAGAAACAAATAATTTTAATATCGCATTAATAAACTTTGTTGCAGTTTTAATAATTGCTTGTCCGTGTGCTTTAGGTCTTGCAACACCAACAGCAATTATGGTGGGAACCGGACTTGGTGCTCAGCACGGAATTTTAATTAAAAATGGTGAAAGCCTTGAAATAGCTCATAAAGTTAACACAATTGTTTTAGATAAAACCGGAACAATCACAGAAGGCAAGCCAACAGTTACTGACGTTATAACTAATGGTGTAACTGATAGTGATTTATTAAGTATTGCCGCTTCAATAGAAAAGAAAAGCCAACACCCAATTGCAACTTCAATTGTAGAATATGCAAAGGGCTTTACTACAAATTATTTTGAGCCAGAATCATTTGAAAATCTTTCTGGTTACGGAGTTACAGCAATTGTGAACGGCAAAAGCGTTGCATTGGGCAATGAAAAGCTAATGAATAAATTTTCAATTAATCTCGATGATTTTTCTAAATCCTTTATAGAATTAAGTACTCAAGGTAAAACTATTATATTCTGTGCTATTGATAATAAATTAATCGGAATTATTGCTGTGGAAGACCCAATAAAAGAGACATCAAAAGAAGCTATTGAAAAAATGCAAAAATCTGGTTTGGAAGTCTTTATACTTACTGGTGATAATAATAAAACTGCAGAGGCAATTGCCAATCGAGTTGGCATTATAAATTTCTTTGCAGAAGTTCTTCCTGAGCAAAAAGCAGAAAAGATTAAAGAGTTACAACTAAAAGGTAAAATAGTTGCTATGGTTGGTGATGGTATTAATGATTCGCCTGCGCTAGTTACTGCGAATTTAGGAATTGCAATTGGAACTGGAACTGACATTGCAATTGAATCATCAGATATTACTTTGATTAAAGGAAACTTGAATGGCGTAATAGAGGCAATAAATCTTTCGAAAAGAACAATTCGAACAATTAAACAAAATCTGTTTTGGGCTTTTGTTTATAACATTATTGGAATTCCAT
>JAQICK010000393.1 GCA_027858595.1 Melioribacteraceae bacterium | reverse complement strand
TTATATTCATAAAATCAAAAATTGAGTTGTTGTCGTATTATCACAAGGAGTTTTAAGTTGAGTCAAGCGTGTCCAATATCATTTAAGTTAGTAGATGAAAATGCTGCGAGAATAAATGCCCTTTTATCTGCCTTTTGGGTTGTGTTGTTTTTGGTAACATCATATAAATTTATAATTGGTTTTTTAGCAATAGACTTTTTTATACGTGGATTTATAGATCCGCTCTATAGTTTTAATTCAGCAATCAGTAAAACTTTTTTGCGATTGTTTAATGTTAAACCAAAACCAATAGATGGAAGTCCTAAAATATTTGCTGCAAAATTAGGGTTTATTTTAAGTGGATTGATATTGCTATCGTCAGTTTTAAGTTTTCCTATTACCTCAATTGTTCTAGGAATTACGATTATTTCCTTTGCAATTCTTGAGGGTGGTTTTGGGTATTGTGTTGGTTGTAAAATATATTCGTTTATTGCAAAGCATAAAAAAACCCAACACAATTAAAATTGGTTGGGTTTAATAATGTAAACTAAAATTTAATTAGTCTTCAATTACAGCAAGAATATCGCCTCGTTGAACAATTTTATATTCATCATTTCCAACAGTAATATCTTCACCGCCATATTTTGCAAAAAGAATATTATCACCAACTTTAATTAGTTCTTGCAAATCTTCGTCTGTACCAACGGCAACAACTTTACCCATGCGTGGTTTTTCTTTTGCAGTATCAGGTATGTATAGCCCTGACGCGGTTTTTACTTCTTCAACAGCAACTTCTACAAGAACTCTATCATCTAAAGGTTTTACTTTCATTTTAACTCCGTTATTTTATGTTTAACAATCTATTTATTTTCGGTTTATCAAATCCAATTAATGGTCTATTACTACCAATTGCGATTACAGGTACTCCTTGTTGACCAGTCCTACGTTGCATATCCGCAGCAGCACGTTGGTCTCTAGAAACATCTACATCGGTAAACTTTATATTCTTTTCCCTGAAATATCTTTTTGCAATTACACAATATCTACAAGTTGGGGTTGTAAATATAACAACTTTAGTTTGTTTTTTCTCTTCCATTTATAAGAAATCTCTGTTTATTTTATCCAAGTTGGATGAAAAACAAAAGAAAAGGATTCATGTGCTAAATGGTTTTAATGTAAACAGAACTATTATCAGTTGATTTGGCAAATCCAAGATTTATTAGATATTTTATATGTTGTGCAACTTCAGATTCTGTAACTATTTCTTTGTATCCTTTGTCTTTGAGATATTTTATTTCGGTATTAATTAAGTGTTTTCCAGACTTCATATCTCGATAGTCTGGAATAGCATAATCAATATGTACTTTAATTGTACTGTTAGAAATATCTTCAAAAATCAAAAGACCAACTGGGCGTAGGTCTCTAAGCAAAAAGAAGCATTCAAGATTTTCTGTTTTTGTTCTATCAAATTGTGGAAAGTATTTTAGAATATCTTCCAAGTAAAAATCCAAAAAGAGTTTTAGATAATTATGTTTTTTATCCAACACTGGAACTATTTTGAATTGTTCTTTTGTTGTGTACATTTTATAGAGATAAAAAACATCTATTAAAACAATAAATCCATTAAGTATTACAACCGGTATAGCCCCAATTAAAACTCCGTATGTTGCAAATGTACCAGCACCCACTAAATTTATTCTTCGTAGCAGATGTATGTTTTTCATTGATAGAGATAGAGCTACCAAAAATGAACCAACATAACCCACTATTTCGTAATAAGATTCCATAAAAACCTTGTTGTGTTGAATTATAAAAAATTATATTTTTCTTTTAAATCATCAATACGAAATATTAGCTTACTATAATCTGTCTCCTCAACTCGTTCAATTAATGACTTAACTTTTTCAATTGGCATTCTTAACTCTAAATATATATCCAACTGATACCTTAGAGATATTGTTCTTTTTCTTCTATCTGTGGATTTTTCTGCTTTTTCAAAATAGGGCAAAGATTCAATAAGTTTGTTTTGTTGAAAAAGGGAAGTTCCTACAAGTAGCTTAAACTCAGCTTCAAAATAAGGATTTTTAAAATTTGGCTTTGATTCAATAAATTTGTCAAACTCAGAATACTTTTCTTTTGCAAGTAGTGTTGTTAGTTTATAAATATATTTAGATTCACTGTTGTTGTTTAAGTCCAACTTAAAAAGGGAAGTGTAGAAATTATTTAATTTAGATTTGTATGTCTTTGTTGCTTCTGGGTTATTCAACATCCAGATTGTGTAAACACAGTAATATTTTGTGTGCTCAATAATTCCTTTCCAAGTCTTTGGGTTTTGGAAAGCACATTTAGAATATTTTGCAGATGAATCAAGTTGCTCGGTAAGAAAATAAAATTTTGCTTTTACAAATTTATCTATAATTTTTAGTGAATCGGCGTCAATTATATTTCCAACCCTAGATGCTTTATTCAAATTTAAAAGTGTATGAGCATACCAATTATTTACTCGCTTATTTTTAGGATACTTTTCAATAAACTCTTCAAAATATGGAATAGCTTTGTGAGGATTATCCTCCATTACCGTGTTGATTTCTAACATCATTAGAAGAGCTTGTGCATAAACCAATTTCCCTTTTTCGAGGGATAGTTTTAAAAATTTAATCCCGTCGGTTCTATTGCCTGAAACGCCAAGTATTGAAGCAATAAATCCGTTAAAGCCATTCAACCGTGCGGCATAATATCCAAACACGCCTGGATAAAGATATGCATCGTAGCACTCTGGAAATTCCTCAATAATTTCTTCAAACATTCCGTTTGCTTTGGTGCCATTTACATAAGCAGCCCACCAGTAACGATTTAATCCAGCATAACGCGAGTAATAACTGTGAAGGGATGCAATATAAAATTGGTTTATTGGTGTTTGAGGAATGTCGTCTAATGTTTGAATTGCTTCTTCAAGTTTTTCAATTGATTGGTCAACAAGAAATTCTCTAACAGAATCACGTCCACCCAATGGGGAATCGTTAATTTTTTCGTGAAGTTGTAGAGCATCAGCACCAAAATAGTGGAAATAGTTTTGTGGGTTTTTTGCATCTAAATTTATTAACGAATCGCAGATGTTTTTAACTTGCACGTGCTCATCATTAAAAGTTAAGTCTATTAATTGTTTATCTAATGAATCAAGAACAATAAAGTTTTGAGAAAAAATAGATGATGAAAGAAAAAGAAATGCCCAGATGATTTTCATAAATTTAAAGCCTAGCTAGTAAATGTTGTTAAAATGCCTTACTAAAATAATAAAACAAATCTTAATAGACTTTTTTTTCTGGGATTACGCCTCTAATACCACCAGCAGGGTTTTCTATATCTCCTGAGTAACGTGGAATTATATGAATGTGAACATGATTAATGGTTTGACCACCAGCCTTATTTATATTAATTCCAATGTTGTATCCATCAGGATTAAATTGCTTGTCAATTATTTTTTTTACACGCTTAATCATTAGTGATGATGCCATTAGTTCGTGATTGTTTAATTCAAAATAGTTTGAAATTAATCTTTTTGGAATAACTAAAGTATGTCCCAGGCTTAACTCATATTT
>JAQICK010000234.1 GCA_027858595.1 Melioribacteraceae bacterium | reverse complement strand
ACCATTGTGGTTCTATTATAATTTTTTATGTTTTTTTCTTTCCAGTGAAAAAAGTTTACCATGTTAAAATGGAAATATTTGAAAACGCACTTGTAAAAAGCCATTACAAAAAGAGAAAATAATTAAAATAAGTTTTTCTGACTGACTTTAGTACTAAAACATATGTGAAATTAAAATTTTAACCCCAATTGCTATTAGAATTATTCCGCCAACTATTTCCGTTTTTTTTCCAAAAGTAGCACTTAATTTTTTACCAACTTGAATGAAAACTAAAGAAAGCGATGCTGTTATTATTCCAATAATAATACTCGGATACCAAATATTTACATCCAACATTGCAAGACTTAAACCAATTGCCAACGCATCAATACTTGTTGCAACACTTAGTAATATTAATGTAATTCCTTTGGAAGGATCTTTTGTATGTTTTTCTTCAGCTGATTCAAATCCAGACATTATCATCCTTCCGCCAACAAAACCCAGCAAAACAAAGGCAATCCAATGATCGAAGTCAACCAAATATGTAACAAATTTGCTTCCCATAAACCAGCCCAGAATTGGCATTAGAAATTGAAAAAGTCCAAAATGAAACGACAACCTAAACTTTGCACGCAAATTGTCTGCATATCCTGCAGAAGCAGCTACAAGAGAAACTGCGGCTGCGTCCATTGACAAACCGATTGCAATTATTATAATTTCTACAATATCCATTTATTGAAACCAAATTCCGTTTGTTAATTGACAGTCTATTGAATCTAAAATCATATGAAGGACTAACCCTAAACCAACATATCTAGTTTTAGGATGGAATGAAAGCAACACATATATTCCGATAGGAATAAATCCGTGCAATGGATGAAAGCCAATACTGCAGCGAGTTGCATCATAAATTGGAGTTGCCAACAGGTGATCTAAATCAACCAAGATTGTTGCACTCATTAGTAAAAATGCTCGCTTCCAATCTTCCTGATAGAACAAAAACGTAAAAATTGCTGGAATAATAAAATGTAATGCTATATGTATAATTTTTTCTTTTCCATTTACTATAGTTCTTCGCCACAATATTTGCAGTGCTTTGCATCATGGTCGTGTCCTTCGGTTGCACAGCTTGGACATGATTGTGTTGAAATTATTTCTTTCTTTCCTTTCACTAATTCTGATGTAACAATTCCAGTTGGAACGGCTATAATTCCATATCCAGTAATCATTAAAATTGATGCCAGGACTTGCCCAACAGGGGTTTGCGGCGAAATGTCGCCATATCCAACTGTTGTTAAGGTAACTATAGCCCAATATATTGATCGTGGAATATTTGTAAAACCATTTTCTTCCCCTTCAATTACATACATAAGTGAGCCAACAATTATTACGAGAATTACGACCGTAAAAAGGAAAACAATAATTTTTCTTTTGCTAGCCCTCATTGCTTCTGCAAGTTGGTTAGCTTCGCCTAAGTACTGCACAAACTTTAGAACTCTAAAAACGCGAAGCATTCTTAAAAGACGGATTGTAATAAAATATTGGCTTCCTGGAAAAATTAAGCTTAAAAATGTTGGAAGTATTGAAACTAAATCCACAATTCCATAAAAGCTACGTGCATAAAGCATAGGATGCCCAATAGAATAGAGGCGTAAGAGATATTCGATTGAAAACAAAATTGTGAAAGTCCACTCTGCAACAAAAAGAATATTTCCATATTCCGCTTTAATTGAGGCAACTGATTCGAGCATTACAACTACAACACTTGCAATAATTGAAATAAGCAGAAGCACATCAAAAAGTTTTCCAAGAGGTGTATCTGCTTCAAAAATTATTTCATGAAGTTTTAAACGATGCGGTGATAAAATATGCTTTTTCTTTCCTTTATCCATTGTGCAATATAATTACAAGATTGAAAGATTCAAAAGATTTGGAGGATTAGAAAGAGTATACACATAAAAATTCGGTTTAAAATTAGCACTTGACAATAAGTGAACGTTCGTTTATTTTAGAAGCATGAGAATAAAAGATTTAAATAAGCAAGAAGCTATTATTGAAGCAACTATACTATTAGTAAACGAAATTGGATTTGTTTCTAGTTCCGTATCCAAAATTGCCAAGAAAGCAAATGTTTCTCCAGCAACATTATACATTTATTATAAGAACAAAGAAGACTTGCTGGTTTCAACCTATGTTGAAGTTAAGAAGAAAATGAGCAAAGCTTTGTTAAATGGTTTTGATGATTCAATGCCATTTAGAGATGTTCTAGAAAAATTCTGGAAAAATGGATTTAAATTTGTCGAAACCAATAAGGCTTTATTTCAATATACAGAGCAGTTTGCTAATTCACCATTTTCTGAATTAGTAAATCAGGAAGAATTAGAAAAACATTTTGAGCCAATGATAAAAATTTTGCATAAAGGTATTGAGCAAAAGGTTATTAAGGATGTTCCATTTGATATTCTTGCTACCTTTATTTTTTATCCGATGCTTATTTTAGCTAATTCAAAAAAGTGTAAAAGTCTGGAATTAAATAACGACACAATTGAAGTAGCATTTAAATTGGCTTGGGATGCAATAAAGCTCTAAAAATTTTACACATTAATTAAACGAACATTCATTTATATAGTAAACCAATGAAAACTATAAAGACATTAAAAAAAATTATGAAAATAAGCTCTATTTCGCTTGCTGTACTAATGATTATTGGAATGCTATTTGCCCAATCTTGTTCATCAGCATCATATAACTCCGAGGATGTAAAAATGGAAAGAACAAAAAAGGCAGAACGATATAAAGATAACAAGTTTTTGAATTACACACCAAGTCCTGAAATGAATTTTATAAAAATGCTTCCAATGATTGGTAAATTTTTATTTGCCGACAACGATAGAAAACCTAAAGTTGAATTACCGACTCAAAAAATCGATTTTAGCAAAATTACAAATGCTAAACCAGATGAACTTAAAGTTACTTGGGTTGGACATTCATCTCAGATAATTAATATTGATGGAAAAAAAATTTTAACAGATCCTGTGTATAATAATCAAACTGTATTTATGGGCCCATCCCGATATAATGGAGATGTACCATTAAACATAGATGATTTACCAGAAATAGATGTTGTGCTAATTACACACAATCATTACGATCACCTAAATATTTCAACAATACAAAAGATACATCCAAAAGTGAAGCAATTTTTAGTGCCATTATTGGTCGGTGCCGAGTTAGAAAAAGCAGGAGTTCCTAGAGAAAAGATAACTGAGTTAAATTGGTGGGACGAAGCACAAATAGATGACAATTTTATGATAGCCTTCACGCCAACGCAACATTTTTCTGGGCGTGGATTATTTGATAGAGACGAAACACTTTGGGGTTCGTATGTAATTCATGGTCCAAATCATAAAATATACTTTAGTGGTGATTCTGGATACTTTGAAGGCTTCAAAGAAATTGGCGATAAATACGGACCATTTGATTACACATTTATGGAGTGTGGAGCGTACAACGAAAAATGGCATTACGTTCATATGTATCCTGAAGAAACCGTTCAAGCACATATTGACTTAAAAGGTAAAATTCTTCATCCAATTCATTGAGGAACTTTTGATTTGGCTTTGCATGCTTGGTACGACCCGATGATAAGAGTAGCAAAAGCTGCGGATAGTTTAGGCGTTCAACTTTCAACTCCAATTGTAGGAGAAACAATTTCAATAGATGAAT
>JAQICK010000053.1 GCA_027858595.1 Melioribacteraceae bacterium | reverse complement strand
GCCAAACAATATCAGCGGTATAAGGCTCATTTCCAAAATTAAAATTGAAAACTCCACTATAGTTACTGAGACCAGAGTTTAAACCCTGTCCAAGTATTGAAACTCCACCTTCACCGTTTCCTCTATCTCTTAAATAGTATACTGCTAACCCTGCAGAATTTGTAATATCAAAATCATATTCATAATCAGCTTCAAATAATATAACGTCATCATTTTCTTGAACATTATTTTCGTATAGTTGATAGGCACCTAATTTAAATCTGTGATCATTAAGAAGGTAATGTGCTGAAATTCCAGTTCCATCTGAACCCCATAAAGCAAGTCGGAAACCAGAATAGAAGAGATCTTCACTAAGCGTGTATGCAGGAACTTTAATATTATCAAATATTCTGGTTAAACCTACATTGATAAATAGATTTTTTTGAGGACGAAATTCTATGAATAAATTTTGTGTTTGCATGTTCACAAAGTCAGCCCCAAAAGCACCTCCAAAGTTTCCACCGGCTCCATAATTTGCATCACCCCAAGTCCAGTCAAACTCGAATGACATACGCATTGTTGCCCAACCATCAAATAAGCGTGGTGTATAAGCAATTATTGGAATAAATCGTTGTTCTGTATACCGTACGTCTTTTCCAGTTTGTGTTGTATTACCGCCAAATAACCTTCCGACAACTTGACCTTTTAAAAATTCGTTTGTTGGATACATATTGGATATTTCCGAACGCATGAAATAATATCCAATGAATTTGAATTCTTTCTTTTCTTCCTTTACTTTTTCTTCATCATAATTTTGTACTGCTTGAGAAAATAATTGGGTAGAAAAGAATATGGATATTAAAACTATTGTAATTATTCGTTTCATTTTTTAACTCATTAATTTTATTGAGATTTAAAAATGGAGAAGCATAAAGCTTCTCCTAATGATATTAATCTACTCTTACATATGTTTGAATATTGTATGTTGCCAAAGCTGGATCTGATCCAAAACCAGTTGCTGGTGTTCTTGGCACCGCACCAATATCAGGTACACTTTGAACTGCTTCTAATTTCATTTGATCAGGAGTACCAGCTGTAACTTCAATAATTCCTTCTTGTTCAAATGCAGTATAGTTGATACTAATTGAATGAACTTCACCTGTCGCTGATTCCGTAACAGTATAAACACCAGGGATCGATGCCCATGCACCATCAATAATGTGTGATTCCAGGACAATAGTTTTATCTTCATTCATTGTAACTTTAACGCTATCATAGCTAAATAATGATACTAGAATTGGTGCAACATTATCACCAGCACTTAACCAAGTTCCAACCCATGCATCTGCTTCAACAACTGGAGCTGTTACGCTTTCATCTTCACTACAAGCTATGAAAGAAATTGATAGTATTGCGATTAGTAAAAAAAGTAGTTTTTTCATTGTGTTCTCCTTTGTTTGATTAATTATCCCCATTTTATTACGTTAGCTGCCCATGCATAACCAATGCCAGCAGCAAGCATTGCAATTACGGTTCCTTGTTTAATTTTATTTTGTTCAATTGCTAGTTGTAAAGATATTATTTGGTCAATTTGTCCAACATGACCAATATTGCTTAAGTAAATTGATTCCTCCTTGGTTAAATTTAATTTTTCAAGCATGTATTCGTACATTGATTTTTTAAAATGAAGAACTGCTAAATACCCAAGTTCTTTCATATCTAAGTTACTTTTCTCAAATGCTTTTTCTATGCAAACCATCCAATTATCCATAGATACTTCATTTAATCTAGTTTTCATGTGTTCAGGATTAAACATAGTTAAGGATTTGTATGCTACATCTAAATTGTCGGCAGTAATTGGATTTGCAGTTCCGCCAAATTTAACTCCAACATCTCTCGCTAAGCTTCCATCAGTAATTATATGTGAGCCAAGTAATAAATTTTTGTCGTGATTTTTCTTTAGAATAATTGCACCACCACCAGCTGCAAGGTTAAACATCATTGACATGTTTTTATCGGTGTAGTCAACGAAGTCGCCATTTCTGTACCCACCTGCAATTAGAACAGTATTTATATCGTCATCAGCAAGCATCATATCTTTTGCAATTTTCATTGCCGATATTGTTGTGCAGCAACGTTGTTGTAAATCTATAGCCCAAGCATTTTTTGCTCCAATTTTCTCTTGAATATAAATTCCAGAAGTTGTTAAAGGATATTCTTTCCACTCCTCACCAATATTTAAAATTAAATCAATATCTAAAGGATTTATTTCATTTTTTCGAAGAGCATCTTCCGTAGCCCAAACTCCCATATCCTGTGTGCCATCATTTTCACCAGGTATAGTTTTTTCAATTATACCAAGTTTGGTTTTAACTGCTTCCGTTTCCCATACTCCATTGGTTTTGCTTGCAATTTCTTCAGCAGTAATTTTGGATTTAGGCAGATAAATACCTGTTCCAACAATTCCTATGTTAATCTGTTTGTTCATATATTATTCAATATTCTTAAGAGATTTTCTGTCAATTTTTCCAGAATCATTAGTTGGTAACGCTTCTAAAAATTTTATATGTTTTGGGATTTTATATTTTGCTAATTTTTCAAGGCAATAGTTTTTAATTCCGTCTTCACTTAATTCTGAGTTTTTGGTTCTAACTATAAATGCTTTTCCTGCTTCGCCCCATTTTTCATCGGGAACTCCGATAATTGCAACATCATCAATTTCTTGATGCTGTCTTAACAAGTGTTCAACCTCTGCTGGATAAACATTTTCGCCACCGGAGATGTACATGTTTTTCAATCTATCAACAACATATAAAAATCCTTCTGCGTCGCGCATAACAACATCGCCGGTTGAAAACCATCCATTATTAATTGTAGCATTAGTATCGCTTTCATTTTTCCAATATCCTGGAGTTACGTTTGGACCTTTAAGAAGGAATTCACCTTTGCCTTCACCCAAAATTTGCATTCCAGATTCATCAACTATTTTTGTTTGAATATAAAAATTTGGAGTACCTATTGAGCCAAGCTTTCTTGTTGCATCTTCCTGGTTCAAAGATGTTACGTTTGGTCCAACTTCTGTTAAGCCATAACCTTGTCTAATTGGAACGCCTTTGTTGTGCCAAGTGTTTATAACTTCTAATGGCAAAGCTTCACCACCAACTATTAAGTATCTCAATTTTTTCATTACGGCTTTTTTAAACAAGTCAGTTTCAGTAATCATTTTAAGCATTGTTGGAACTGCCCACCAAATTGTTACATCTTCATCGTCCATAATTTTTAATATTAATTCTGGGTCAAAGTTTTTCATTAATATTGTATGAGAGCCGTGATGAAGAAAAGGAGTAAACAATACATTCCAACCACCAGTATGAAATGGGGGTGCACAATTAATTGATTTATCGTCCGAAGTAATATTTAATCTAAGTTCAGTATTGATGCTATTCCAGAATAGCATTTTGTGTGTATACAAAGCGCCTTTTGGAAATGCCGTTGTGCCCGATGTGTATAAAATGAAAATTGGACTATCTTCAGTTATTTCTTCACATTCTATGTCCTCAGATTTTTGTTGCTCACTTAATTTATTTTGCAATTTGGATAATTCATCAAGTGTAAGTTTGAATTTAACATTTCCAAAACCAGCAGTTTGTTTTGCCTTATCTAGAAAATCATTTTGAACAATGATTAATGTCGGTTCACTATTTTGAATAATATAATTTAACTCTTGTGAAGCTAACCGATAATTAAGTGGAATGAGAATTATTCCCAATTTTTGAGCTACGCCAAAAAGGACAACATATTCAATACAATTTTCTGCTAGAACTGCAACTCTATCGCCTAATCCAAGTTTAAATTCAGTGCTAAAATATTCAGCCAATTGATTTGATAAATGATTCAACTCAGAATAAGTATATGATTTGCCATTATCAAAATCCGTTACGGCAATTGAATTAGGTGAATAAATATTCCATTTAGAAAACCAATCAAAATTGTTCATATCTTCTGTGAATTTTTATTAAAAAAGTGAATTAACAAACCAACCGTTGTGGAAACAACAATTGCCGATGCTGAAGCTATTGCAGGATTTCGAATAGTTCCAACCAAATACTGTGTGAAAAATCCGAAATCAAAACCAAACTCGGAAACCAACAAAGGAAAAAAGTAGTAAATTGAAAAATGCACAATAATTGCAACTATTGAAGCAGAAAGTGGGGCAATCAATTTTACATCTTTCAAGAATATTCCAAATAATATTGGAATAAATGCTGCAGAGAAAAATGCGTAAACTCCATTTTGAGCAAGAAGCCCAACGCTTAATTTAGGATTAAGAAGCTGATCGTAAGAAATTATTCCAGCAATAATTGCTAAACCAGCAATTGCAATTCTGTTTGCAGTAATAAGTCCTTTGTCGGTTTTTATCTTGTCGCCGAATAGCGGTTTAATAATATCGGAAGTAATTGTTGACGATACAGATTGAATAAGTCCTTCTAAAGTTGACATTCCTGCTGATATTAATCCAAGTACGACTAAAAGTCCTACAACAACTGAAAACGTTCCATCAGCAAAAATGCTCACAACATAAGCTGGAATTATTCCATCGTTTTTGAGTAGTACACCATCAACTGTTAAATCTGGAAATGCAAGTCTTGCATAATATCCAGAAAATACAACCAAGAAAAAAAGTACTTCAGCAACAACGGCAACTGTTAAAAATTTATTTACATCTTTTTCACTTTTTAATAAAAGAGATTTTGTAATAATATGAGGTTGACACACAACTGCAATTCCAACAATAACTTGACATAATATTATTTCAAAAAAATCTCGGAATAGTGGGGAAGAAGGATTTGTTAGAGTTGTGAGATTAGGATTAATACTATTTAATTTTGCAAAAAAAGAATCAATACCACCACTAAAATGTTCGTATCCAGATGTTAACAAAATTACCGCAACTACAATCATAATTCCAGCTTGAATTGTATTAGTGTAAACCATTGAGTTAGCACCGCCGAACATCATATAGCCAAATACAAAAACAATTAATCCAATTAGAATATATATTTCAGCAACGTTTAGAGATTTGGATAAAACCTTTGTAAGAGCAACTATAATTAAGACAATAAAAGTAATAAGCAACAATGAGAGGAATGCCATAAAAAGAGAATACCCATTGCTATTATATCTTTTTCCAATCCATTGAGCCAATGTTAGTGCTTTTATTGCTTGTCCATATTTTTGAAAACTTTTTGTAAGCACAATTAAAGAAATGAGAGAACCGATTGGAAAAACAATTCCGAAAGAGATAAATCCAGCTAAACCATAATTTGCAATAAACCCTGGATTAATAATAAATGTAGCTGCACTAGTCATTGATGCTGCAAGTGATAATCCAACGGAAATTGGAGAGAAGCTCATATTTCCAATTGCATAATCTGACATACTTTTTGTCTTCTTAGCTCCACGAACCACGAAATAGAGAATTACTGACATATAACTAAATATCAGTATCCATGTTCCTATTACTTGTGCTGAACTAGCCATTCTACTCTCTTAATTAATATCTAAATGCTGCACCCGAAACTGAAAAGCCGCCACCGGAACCAACCATAATAATGATATCGCCTTTTTCAACTTTGTTTTGTTCAAGTGCATCTACAAATGAAATTGGAATACAAGCTGATCCTGTATATCCATAATAATGCATACTTGTTTGTGCTCTTTCTCTGGGAAGGTTAAGTAGATCCATTGTTTCCCAGATGCTATTTATATTTATTTGTGTAAACAGAAAAAGCTTTACATCTTCAATTTTAATTGATGCTTTTTCTGCAAGCTCTTTAACAATACTTGACCATGTTTGAGGATTTAATTCTGGTGGAAATCTTTTCACAATTTGGAGTAAGTTTGCTTTGTTTTCTAAAACTTTATTATCAATGGGAGTGTTTGTCCCGCCAGCATAAATTCCCATATAGTCATGAAACTCGCCAAGTGTAATAAGCTTGCTTGCTAAAAATCCGTTTCCACTTTCTTCGCTTGATTTCAATATCATGCAACCTGCACCATCGGCAAAAAGGTTTACTGTTTTTTTATCAAGCATATTCAAATATTTACTCATTGCGTAGGCACCAATAACCATAATGGTATTGTACTGCTTATCCGCAATTATAAACTTAGATGCTGTATCAAGTGCAGTGACAAATCCTGCACACGCACTATTAATATCAAAAGTTGCTGCGTTTTTTAATCCCAATTTATATTGAACTTTAGAGGAGGTCGATGGAGAAATATATTCAGGAGTATCTGTTGCAATTATTAAAAGGTCTACTTCTTCTGGAGACACATTACCATTTGTTAGTGCAGCTTTCCCAGCTTCAAAGGCCAAATCAGCCGTGGATTGATTTTCTTCACACCATCTTCTTTCATAGATTTTTACATATTCTTCCAACCAATCACTTACATTTTCACCAAGCAATTCGTTGAAATATTCATTTTTAATAACTCTTTCTGGCACGTACATTCCAGAAGAATGAATTACAGCATTTCGCATTAAAATTTTCCTATGTTATTATTCCACCATCAACACTTAATGTGGTGCCATTTATAAAAGAGGCTTCTTCACTTGCTAAAAACAAATAAGCATTTGCAATATCTTCTGGTGTTCCAAGTCGCTTAAGTGGAGTTTTTTCTTCCATCATCTTAATTACATTTTCGGGCATTGCTTTTACCATTTCTGTTGCAATAAAACCTGGTGCAATTGCATTTACATTAATACCTTTACTTCCAAGTTCACGAGCCCAAACTTTTGTCATTCCAATTACACCAGCCTTTGTCGCCACGTAATTTGTTTGTCCAAAATTTCCGTATAAGCCAACTACAGAAGAAGCATTAATGATTTTTCCGTAACCTTTTTCGAGCATTTTTAGAGAAACAAGTTGTGTGCAATTAAAAACGCCAGTTAAGTTTACGTCAATAACTTGTTGCCATTGTTGTGGGGTCATTTTTTTTAATGTTGAATCTCGTGTAATTCCAGCGTTATTAATAAGTATATCAATTTTTCCAAATGAACTAATTACTTTTTCAACATTCTTTTTAACATCTTCAAAATCCGAAACGTTTACCTTAAAGAATTCAACTTTATTATTATCAGATTTCAGTTCATTACAAAGAGCATTTCCTTTTTCATCATCAATATCCCAAATAGCAATTGAAGCACCTTCTTCAAAAAATTTAATTGTTGTGGCTTTTCCAATTCCTTGAGCTCCACCTGTAATAACCGCTACCTTATTTTCAAATCTTCTCATAAATTTTTCCTCTTACGTTTGCAACGTTTGGAAAATTCCAAACGCTAATGGTAAAAAAATATCAACTACTTACTATATATCTTCTTTCTTTCAATTTGCCATTCGTCTAAAAATTTCTTGTAATGTTTATCCATTAGATTATAAAAACTTGACATCTCTTTAAGTCGAGTCCCTAACAGATCTAAACCTTTAATTTTTCTGGTTTCAATTTCGGATAAAAATTGTTCGGCAATTTTTGTGTTATTTCTATTTAAATCAATGCTGTTTCTAAAAGCATTTTCAAATACTTCCGGTTCAATTTCATAAAAATCTTTTCTGCTGGTAGGTTGCCAAACTCTTCTTATTAAATGCTTTTCGCGCAAGCGACCAGTTAATTGACTTATTGGCCCTTTGCTTCTATTTAATTGTTTAGATATTTCCTCAAGTGAAATTGGCTTTGTTGAAAAGATGAGTAATGCAATTATATGACCAATTAGTTTACTAAGACCAAATGACTTGTAGGCATGCCCAAAGTTCATTATAAATTCTTCTTTTAATTTTTCTTGTTCTGTCATAATCTAATTTAGCGTTTGTTATTTTTGAAACGTTTAAAACTTACGAAAAGTTGATTGTTATGTCAACTGTTTAAAATGAGCGATTGGTTTTTTTTAAGTAATATTTGTTTTTCTTTTTCGGAGTTAAAACTATTCATTTAAGTGCATCTCGCTTTAGTTTCTAAAATTGGATATTGTTTGGCTTTTGTAATTAATTTTTTAGTGTTTCAATATGAATTACATTAGTTAGCAAAGCTAAAGACTTGAAGCACATAATGGTTCTGTGTTAATAAATAGAGTTTTTGCAAAACAAGTGTTTTGCGTCTTGTCATTTCGAACGAATGTGAGAAATCTCGCAAAAACTAAAAGACTTCTCACCCCAAAAAAAGGGTTCGAAATGTCTATTAAGAAAAAAGTCAAGAAAAAACAGTACACCATTGCAAAATCTTTTGCAAATTTCACTTTTCTGCTTTTAGGCTCACTTTCTGTTAATTTCATGTTGCTTAA
>JAQICK010000306.1 GCA_027858595.1 Melioribacteraceae bacterium | reverse complement strand
CGGAATCTCATGAGGTGTTCGAGATGCTGAAATAAATTCAGCATGACAGTGCTTTTTAGTTAACCAGAGCCTTTTTAAAAATCAAGAATGCTGACATTATTAGAACTCAGCCGAAAATTGTAATGAAAAAAATAAGGTTTCAAATGAATAATAAAATAAAGTTTCTTCAGCACATTAAAAAAATTGGTATCTCGTTTGACCAATTTAACAAAGATGCTAATATACGTGCAATAGATCCTATTGAGCTAGCAAAAGACGAACTTCAACAAAAGCTGCATGACTTTACAAAGTTAAACCAAAGAAGAACTGCACGAATTTTAAAGTCTTACAAAGCAGGTAACGAAATAAAAGAAGCTGTTAGTAAAATTTCTAAAAACCAAACTTGGTTAATAACCACAGAGGATTGGTGTGGAGATTCTGCACAGAATATTCCGTATTTATTAAGAATGACAGAATCAAATCCTCACATTGAATTCAATGTTATTTACCGTGATACTCATCTTGATATAATTGATAAATATCTTACAAACGATGGAAGAGCAATACCCATAATAATTGGATTTGACGACAAAGGTGATGAATTATTTCAATGGGGTCCAAGACCAGAAATTGCAAAGCAACTAGTTAAAGATTTGAAAGAAGCTGGATATTCAAAAGAAGAATTTAATGAAAAGCTACATTTGTGGTATGGAAAAGATAGAGGTAAGACTTTGGGAAATGAGTTTGTGGAATTGCTAAAAGAATAGATGTGAGATTATAGATATGAGCAAAGAGCAAAGAAAGAAAACCGTACTTCGACTTCGCTCAGTAACCGCAAAGAATGATAACGTAGAGACATTCCGGCTTGTCCGGCTATGACGGATGGAATGTCTTTTCGCGAGAATCATTAAAATATTTTTACACCTAATCTGTCACTTTCTTCTGAATTATAGGAACTCTTATTTTTACTTTTGAGCGAATGGGTTTTCCTTCAGAAATCCCGGGTTCAAATTTAGTTTGAAGAATTGCAACTTCAACTGCTATATCACAGCCGTACCCAAGTTCTTTTATTACTTTTGTATCACGAACATTTCCATATATATCTACTTCGGCTTCAACTACAACTTCTCCTTCGAGTCCTTTTCGCTTAACCATTGCAGGCATTACAAAGTTATCAAGAATGCTTTTAATTCCATCTTTTGGTTTTGCACAAATATCTGTCTCGCAATCAAAATTTTTGATTGGAACTTCTACTTTTGGAATTTCTCTATTTTTGACTATTAAACTTTTTTCTTTGCTATCAATAGTCTTTTCAATTGTTGGAATAGTATTTTCAGATTTAATGCTTTTTGAAGCTAACGACTCTTTTTCCTTACTTTTAGGAGAAGATGTTGCGTATAGTATTTTACCATTTAACATAAATGGAATTTTAAATAACACTTTACTCTTCACTTGCTTTCCATCCTTTTCACCTGGTAAAAACCTTGATGCTTTTACAGCATCAATTGAAGCCTCTTTTGTTCCAAGACCCAAATCATTAAGAACAGTTATATTTTCAACTACACCTAATGTATCAATTGTAACAACTATGGTTACAAATCCTTCTAGTCCGTATAGCTTTGCATGTTCTGGATAAACAAGGTGTTTGAGAATTTCATTCATTCCACCAACTGGCTTAGGACAAATATCTGCACCTTCACATATGAATAAATCTTCGTTATCTTTAATCCTATCTTGTGTATTTGCATATTTATATGCTTCAAGTGGAGCAACATAAAATGGATCGTTGTCAATATTGACTTGCTTAATTAGTATTCCATTTTCGAAACTTAGAATAGACTTCAATGCTCCATTTTCATAGTATGTTTTTGTAAGTCCGTCACGAACTCCAAATTTTATTCCAATCTCCTTCTTCCTCAATCCCGTATCATAGAACTCTTTTACAAGCCCATCCAATTTACCATTACTGTAGTTTTTCTCTGCTTTTAGATTTCCATTTTCGTGGTACCAATAACTTTTTCCATCAAGAACATCGCTCACAAAAAACAGTACGCCATCAATTTCACCACTTGAATAGTATGTATAAACAAAACCGCTTTGAGAAAAGAGAGAGGATGACAGAAGCAGAAAAAGAATTAAAAAAATTTTATATTTCATATTTTAGATTCGAGTTTAAAAAGTTTAACAACAGTGTGCAAATATAATGAGAAAGGTTAAGAGATTCATTTTTATTGAAAACACTAGAGTGTCTGCAAAATTAATATTAATTGCTCTTTCATTTCGATCCCGATGTTATTTATCGGGAGAGAAATCTTCTAAATTATGGGAGATTTCTCAATCGCTACAAAGCAAGCTCATTTCGAAATGTCTATTAAGAAAAAAGTCAAGAAAAAACAGTACACCATTGCAAAATCTTTTGCAAATTTCACTTTTCTGCTTTTAGGCTCACTTTCTGTTAATTTCATGTT
>JAQICK010000225.1 GCA_027858595.1 Melioribacteraceae bacterium | reverse complement strand
GATATTTGAATTAACCCTTGATAGAATTCTTTGTCGTTTCCAACGGTATTCATCCAAAGGTCTTCAAAAAAATCGTGGGCTTCAAAATATTTTCCGTCATTAAATAAATTAACACCTTCTCCAATATCCATTGCTACCAGCCGCCGCTTGCACCACCACCGCCAAAGCCTCCGCCTCCGCCGCTGAAACCTCCACCAGAAAATCCACCGCCACCAAAGCCTCCACTACTGCGACCCCCGCCGCCAAGTGCACCAAGTAAAAGCAAAGCTCCAAGCCCGCCTCTTTTTCTTCCAAAAACTAAAAAGATAATTATGAAGACTAAAAATCCCCAAGGGAAACCACCATCTTCGTTTGTGTCTCTTTGTTTTCTATTATTTGTATATTCCCCTTTGGTAGCAGAAATAATTGCAGAAAGCCCAGCAATAACGCCAGAATCATAATCATCACGCTTAAAATAAGGTGCAACTTCATTTCTAATAATAGAACTAGCCAAAGCATCAGGTAAAGCTCCTTCAAGGCCATAGCCAACTTCTATTCTCATTTTCCTATCGTTCTTTACAACTAAGAAAAGAATTCCATTATCATTTTCTTTTGTTCCAATCTTGTTTTTTTCGGCAACTTCATTGGCATACATATCCAAAGGATAGCCATCAAGAGTAGGAATAATAAGCAAAATTATTTGATTGGATGTTGCATCATCAAACTTTTTAAGTTCCTGGCTCAACTGAGACAATTGTGAAGATGAGATTGTATTGGTAAAATCATTAGCATATTGTTTTAATTCTGGAATTTTTGGTTGTGCTGAAACATTGTTAATTCCAAAAAACAAAACTGCAAATACCATTATTTTAATAATAGTATTTGCTAAAATATTTTTATTAGATAAATTCATATTAAACTAAAACTCAACTTTAGGTACAACATCAGAACCTTCGGTTCCCTTAAAATATTCTTTTTGCGTAAAGCCAGTCATACCAGCAATAAAGTTTGCAGGGAATCTTCTAATTGTGGTGTTGTAACCTTGAACTGACTGATTAAATTTTCTACGTTCAACTGAAATTCTGTTTTCTGTTCCTTCCAACTGTGCTTGAAGTTGAAGAAAATTTTCGTTCGCTTTCAAATCAGGATACTTTTCAACTGTTACTAACAAACGTGAAAGAGCCGAACCTAGACCAGATTGTGCTGCTTGGAATTTTTGAAATGCTTGAGGGTCGTTAAGCATATCGGAACTGACATTAATGTTGTTAACTTTTGAACGAGCTTCTGTTACAGCCAAAAATGTTCCTTGTTCGTGTTCTGCATATCCTTTAACAGTGCTAACCAAATTAGGAATTAAATCCATACGTCTTTGATATTGGTTTTCCACTTGGCTCCATGATTGTGTTACATTTTCTTCCAAAGTTACTAGAGTGTTGTAGTGTCCAACAAACCAGCTTATTGTCATCACAACTATAAGAACTAATACAGCAACTATTCCTAGCCCAATTTTTACACCTTTACTCATATATTTCTCCATTCTAATTTCAATTTTAAGTTGAAAGATAAACAATATTTCTATATTATTTTAAGGCTTTTCCCCAATATACTTTTTAGCCAAATATTGGTATGCTTTATTTGAAATCTCTTTGTTTCTTTCAACAGCAAACCTCTCAGCATTTTGAAAATTCCCTTTATAAAAGCGAGTCCAAAGAAGACTTCCAATTAATATTCCTTCCACTGCTCTATCAGTTACAAAAGCATTAATTGTTAAATATCCCCATAGGATGTCCCATCCAAGGGACATTATTCCAGACAAATAATTACCAGTATAAAATTGCCCTGAACCAGGAATAATAAAAGAGGAAACCTTGGCAAACGTAACTGAATATTTTTCTGAATCAACACTATCGGCTAGTGTTTTCAATGGATGTAAATTATTTATTTTCTCAAATTCTTTCGATGCTAAGTCCCAATCATCATTTAAAATATATGCCCAACCGCTCCAATAATTTATTGTTGATGAATCAATTTTATTTGGATATTTTTCATCTATTTGTTTTAGTAACGACAAGGCTTCTGGAATTGTTCTTCGTAAAATATTTGTTCTAATTATTTGCAACTCAGTATTAATTGAATCTTGAACATTGTTGGAATTTGTTTTGGCAATATTAAAATATTTAATTGCGTCATCATATTTAGCACCTGCTTTGTAACATAATGCAATCTTAAAATTAGATGAGTAATTATATTCTTCCGAATTAGAAAAAAACTGCAATCTTTTATATTCTGTAATTGCATCGAAGAATCTTTCCGATTGGAATAGAGAATCAGCATATGATTTTTGCATTTCCAAGTTTTGAGCTTTATTAGTTGAAATAAAACTTATAAAAAAAGCAAACATGAATAATATCTTCTTCATCTAATTACACAAATGCTTTGGAGTTGGCAAAAATTGATTTCTATCATTAATAAATATTTTAACTTCTCTATCAAAATTAAATTTGATTCCAGCATTATAATTTTGAACTGCAGTTGCGGAACCATAAACATTACCTGCATAGAAAAACGCCGCAATAGATGAATAAAGCCATCCACTTGAGTTGTGATTATTTTGAAATTTATCAACAGCTAGATATGTGAATAATCCAGTTAACAAGAAAGCTGTAATTCCATCACCAACTTCTTCTGCATAAATTTTACCGGAGCCAGGAATTATTGCTGACATAATTGTAGCTAATGCTGGACTCTTATATGGAAGGTCATATTTCCAATCATAAAATTCTGATATCTTGGTTCTATCATCTTTGCCGAAAGCAGAAATAAAACCATTTTTCAACGGCAATTGAATATCTCTTAAAAGAATTGATGAGTTTTTGAGATGTAATAATTCGAGAGGGATTTCACTTTTCGAAGTAGAATTATCAATCACTTTTTGTAGTAAAACATAATTATTGGACATAAATAGCGTCCGATATTGTTCATATTGACTTTGCTTGAAAAGTAGTGAGTTCACTTGAATTTTCTTAAACTCAATGTAGGCTCGGTCAAACAGCATCATCCGATAATAAGAAGTTGCAATTTTAAACTGAAGTGAATCATCCCACTGAGTTTTTAGAACAAAATCAAATTCATCAATGGCTCTTAAATAATCATGTTCGCAAAAAAGATAATTTCCAAAAGCTATTCTGTTTTTATCCGACAACAAATTATCCAGATTCTGTGCAAACAAACTATTAATTGTCAGTAGATAGATGAGTGTGGATAGCTGGGCAGTTAGTTTTAATCTAGTAGTAACCATCTATTTAATAAATTCTTCTCTTGAGTAGTAAACTACAATGCTATCAGTTAATAAATAATTCCCTATTGGATCGTAGAGCCTTCCAGAAATATGCTTAGGATAATGCTCGTGTGTTTTGAATAAATTTGAGTCGCGTGTAAATCTATCTGCAAACATTAATGTTGCCTTAAAAATATTTGTTTCGCTAATCGATTCAATATAGAACGACGAACACGTTGGATAGAAAGGACAGTTATCTCCATCCAGATCAGAGATAAAGAATGAATATCCATCTTTTAACACTGACAAGGCGGATACATTTTTCTTGGGAACTTCATTTGCTAAATTCTGTTGAGAAGAATAATTAATATTAGCTTTTCCCCAACGATACCAATCAGTTTGAGCAGAAATAAAGATTGGGGAAATTAATAATATGAATACAACTATTTTCATTAGTCATCCATTGATAATCCAAGACCAGCCATTTGTTTTTTCAAATCTAAGATACCATACATTGCATTTTTACACAACTCAATATCTCCATTAACAATAACGTCACCAGACTTTTCATCTATCACAAGATTCTCAAAAACATCAATATTTTTTAACTCGTCATACCGCTCTCTTGTAGTTAATTTTTCGAGAGATATTTTACCTTCCATTCCATTTGAGTATTTAATGAAAAGTTTTTTATCAGGAAGTGCTTTTGCTTCTATAATTTTTCTCATATAGTTTGGCCTTAAATCAAGTTTTACAATAGTAATAAAGCTGTCATTTCGATACCGATGTTTTTTATCGGGTGAGAAACCCTTAATAATTCATAAAATTTCTCACCAAAAAAACGGGTTCTTCCAAAGGTCAGTATTGCTCTCACAGAGAATTCCATAAGAAGAAATGACAGATACTTTATTTCACATAAACTTTAATATTTTTTATAATCAATCTCTAAGTAATTGACGTCCAATTATTATTCTTTGAATTTCGTTAGTTCCTTCATAAATTTCTGTAATTTTTGCATCTCTTAAGTATCTTTCAACTTTATATTCCCTAACGTAACCGTAACCACCATGGATTTGAATAGCTTCAAGTGCATTTTTAACAGCAGTTTCTGATGCAAATAGTTTTGCCATAGATGCTTCTTTTATATATGGTTTTCCTTCATCCTTTAGTGTAGCAGCTTGGAGAGTTAATAGTTTTGCAGCCTCTGTTCGTGTAGCCATATCTGCAATTTTGAATTGAATTGCTTGGTGATTTGCAATTTCAGTTCCAAAAGTTTTTCTTGTTTTTGCGTAATTAATTGCTGCTTCTAAAGAAGCTTGAGCAATACCCACAGCTTGTGAAGCAATTCCGTAACGTCCGCCATTAAGTGTATTCATTGCAAAAGTAAAACCTTTTCCAACTTCCCAAATGATATTTTCTTCTGGAACTCTGCAATCTGTGAATGTTAATGAGCAAGTATCGGAGCTTCTAATTCCAAGCTTATCTTCGTGAACTCCATGTTCAAAGCCAGGTGTTCCTTTTTCTACAACAAAGGCAGTAATGCCATGATGCTTTTTAGCTTTATCTGTTTGTGCAATAACGATATAATAATCTGCAGAGCTTCCGTTTGTAATCCAATTTTTCATTCCATTAATAACCCAATGGTCACCATCTTTAACTGCATTGGTTTGTTGTTGAGTTGCATCACTACCAGCTTCTGGTTCAGATAGAGCAAAGGCTCCAAGTTTTTCACCACGAGCAAGTGGTTTCAAATATTTTTCTTTTAGAAATTCTGATCCCCATTGTTCAATGCCAAAAGTAACTAGCGAGTTATTCACTGACATAATAACGCCAACAGAAGCATCAACTTTTGAAACTTCCATCATTGCCAAACAATAACTTACAGTGTCCATGCCTGCACCGTCATACTTGGGGTCAACCATCATTCCCATCAAACCAAGGTCAGCCATTTTCTTAATAATTTCTGTTGGAAATTCTTCGTTCTTATCTCTTTTAATTGATGAAGGTGCTATATCTGCTTGGGCAAAATCCCTTGCCATCTCTTGAATCATTGCTTGTTCTTCGGTTAAAGTAAATTTCATAATTCTGTCCTATTATTTTTATATTCAAATTAAAACTAATTATTCCTTATTTCAATATCAATATTTGATAATTATAAATGTTTTCCTTCTAACAATGGTTTTGAAACTCAATAGCATCATATTATATTTACACCCATGAATACAAAGACAAAGATAGAAATAAAAGGATTATCGCTTTCTGAACTTGAAAAATATTTCATTTCAATTGGTGAAAAAAAATTCCGTGCATCACAAGTTTTTAACTGGATATACAATAATCTTGCAACTCGTTTTGAAGATATGGGAACCATTACAAAAAGCCTTAGAAAGAAACTCGAAAATGATTTTACACTAGAGTCTCTTACGCTAGAAACTACTCAGAGTTCTAATCAGACAAAAACTAAAAAGTTTTTGTACAAAACTAAAGATGGGCATTTAATTGAGACTGTATTAATTCCAGATGCAAAAAGAAACACACTTTGTATTTCTTCTCAGGTTGGATGCCCACTAGATTGTAAATTTTGTGCCACAGGCCTAATGGGTTTTAAACGAAATCTTACAATGAGCGAAATTGTTGATCAATATTTATTAACTGCTTCAGAAGTTGGTAAGAATGTAATTACCAACATTGTATTTATGGGGATGGGAGAGCCATTGTTGAATTTCCAAAACACATTAGACGCTTTAGGAATTTTTACAGGACGACATACCAATAGAATTAGCCGCAGAAGAATAACTGTTTCAACTTCTGGAATTCCAGAAAAAATTATTGCACTGGCGGATTCAAACTACAAAGTAAAACTTGCATTATCACTTCACTCACCTTTTGACGATGTACGAAGCAAAATAATGCCCGTAAATAGTAGGTTTCCACTAAGTGATGTTGTTGATGCAATACGGTATTATGGTAGAGTTACAGATACAAGAGTTATGTTTGAGTACACAATGCTAAAAGGAATAAATGATAGGGATGAAGATGTAAAAGCATTAACTAAATTGTGCCGAAGCCTAAATTCAAAACTGAACGTAATTCCGTTTAATAGTATAGCTCACATGAGTCCAGATGGTATTTCAAGAGAATTGGTTCCAACATCATCAGAAGACATTAAAGCTTTTGTAAAAAAGCTTAGCGATAATAATGTTATTGTTATTGTTCGTGATACACAAGGTGATGACATTGCTGCTGCTTGTGGACAATTGGCAACCGAAAGTGAGAAATAAGCTAAACACATAACAATTCTTGTCAACTATTATTTTGTAAATAAATGAAAAAACTTACACATGAAGAAATAACTCAGAACAGAAGTACACTTGAAACTATTGATACCGTTGATAAGCTCCCTGTTTATGTAATTCTAAACAGTATTCGTAGTAGTTATAATGTTGGTTCAATTTTTCGTACTTCCGATGGGGCAATGATAAAGAAACTTTTCCTTTGCGGATACACTCCACATCCACCAAAAAAGGAAATACTTAAGACAGCATTGGGCTCAACAGATAGCGTGGAATGGGAATTTGTGGAAGATGCAACTGAAGTTGTTTCTAGGCTAAAAGCTGAAGGCGTTAAAATTTGTGCACTTGAGCAGACCCATAGCAGCAGAGTTCACTACTCAATTCAGAACACCGAGTTTCCTATAGCATTAATCGTTGGTAATGAAGTTTCTGGAGTTTCACAAGAACTTATCGATTTGTGCGATTTTTCAATTGAGATTCCTCAATATGGAATTAAACAATCTCTTAATGCAGCCGTAGCTTATGGGATTTCAATATTTGAGTTAAGAAAAATTTATGATACAGAGAAATAATTATTGGGAAACATTATGAAAATTTACTTTACACTACTGGCTATAATTATACTAACTAGCTGTCAATCAAATGAAGAGAAAATAATGGAAGAAAATACAAACTTTACGTTTTTTGTTGGAACGTACACTGAAAATGAGAATGAAAGTGAGGGAATATATAAATATATTTTAAAATCTGATGGAAGTCTTGAATTAGTTGGTTTAGCTGCAGTTACTGATAATCCATCTTATTTAGCAATTAGTTCAGACAATAAATTTCTTGTTTCCATAAATGAAGTAAGTAGAAATGATGTGGGTAGTGTAGAATCTTTTTTGATTTCTGATGATACACTCACTTTTATTAGCAAAAGTTCTTCTGGAGGAGCTCACCCTTGTTTTGTGGCCGTTGATGATAATGGTTATGTACTTACTGCAAATTATACTGGTGGAAATATTGGATTACTAAAAATGAATACTGAGGGTGTTCTTTCTGATGTTCTTGATATTCAGCAACATTACGGGAGTGGCGGAACTGAAAGACAAAAATCTCCACATGCTCACTCAGTTTGGTTTGAACCAAAAAGCAATAATATTATTTCCGTTGACCTTGGTACAAACGAGCTTTTATTTTCACAGTTAGATACAGAGTTACAAAAATTGATACCGTCCAATCCATATAAAATAAAAATGGCACCTGGTGCTGGCCCACGCCATTTAGGATTTCATGGAAATGAGAAATGGGTTTATGTTGTTAATGAACTTGACTGTACACTAACATTGCTAAAAAAAGGCAGCGATTTTAAATACGAAATAAGTTCTTCCATTTCTACTTTACCAGCAAATTACTCGGAGCCAAATACATGTGCTGATATTCACATATCATCTGATGGGAAATTTCTTTATGCCTCTAACCGAGGACACAATAGTATTGCTGTTTTTGGAATTAATTCACAAGACGGATTATTAAATTTGGTAGGACATGAATCTACACGTGGCAACGGACCACGCAATTTTTCGTTATCACCTGGTGATGATTATTTATTAGTTGCCAATCAACACTCTAAAAACATCGTTTCCTTTAAACGCAATAAAGATACTGGACTGTTAAATTATGTGTCTGAAATTAAAGCCCCAACACCGGTTTGTATTGTATTTTAAGTAAACACATCTATTTAATAGTGTAACAACTTTTGTAAATGCAGAAAGCTTATTTAACAAACTACTTTAACCATTTGTCAAATATAATGGGAATGATGAAAAAATTAGACGTTTTCTAAGTCTCAAATAGGTGTCCTCTATTTCACAAAATTATCATACGCAGTAATAATATCTTTTACCAATTTGTGGCGTACAACGTCTCCTTTGTTGAAGTAAACAAACCCAACTCCATCAATACCTTGAAGAATATCTTTTACTTGCACTAATCCACTGTCACTTTTTTTAGGTAAGTCAATTTGTGTAATATCGCCTGTAATAATAGATTTTGAATTTGGACCTAAACGAGTTAAAAACATTTTCATTTGCATTGGAGAAGCGTTTTGTGCTTCGTCAAGGATTACATATGCATGGTTTAATGTTCTTCCACGCATGAAAGCTAGTGGAACTATTTCAATAATACCTTTATCAATGTAATTTTTCATTTGCTCTTTTGGCATCATATCTTGAAGAGCATCATATAGTGGGCGAAGGTATGGATCTATTTTATTTCTAAAATCACCTGGTAAAAAACCTAGACTTTCGCCTGCTTCAACTGCTGGACGAGCTAATATAATTCGTTCCACAATTCCCTTTTTCAAGGCTGCCACAGCAAATGCAACTGCAAGATAGGTTTTACCGGTTCCAGCAGGTCCAATTGCAAAACAAATATCATTTTTTAAAACGTTTTCAAAATACTCAATTTGTGTAGGTGTTTTAGCTTTTATAACATCTTTCTTGGAATATAAAACTATATTGTCATATTCTTTATCAGAAATTATCTCTTTTCCAGAAATTGTTAAATCAATAATTGTTATTACATCTTTTGAAGAAAGATTACCCTTTGTATTTAGTACATAAATCATGTCTTTTAGAATTTTTTCAATACTTGTTACTTCATCCGATGAGCCTTTAACAATAGCCTTATCTCCACGAATAATTAGTATTGCATTAAATTTTTCTTCAATCGGTTTAATATTAACATCATTAATACCTAGTAAATCTTGGATATTTACATTGTCGATATTTAATTGTTTCTCTACTTGCGTAACAACCTCCATAATAAAAAAGGACGCTCAAAAAAAATGAGCATCCTTAAAATAGAAACTAAACTTCACCAAACAAAAAACTAATTTTGTGTTGGAGGAGCTGGCTTGTAATTAGATTTAGCTTTATCATATTTAGATTTTTCTTCATCATTCAAGCTAGGAATTTTGAATTCTTGTTTTGGATAAATTAAATCAGGATTTTTGATTTGATCTCTGTTCGCATTATAAATTACAGGCCATGCAAATCCATTACCATAAAATTCGTCTTTCTTAGCAATTTTCCAAAGATAATCGCCTTTTACGACTGTATAACTAACTTCTTTGTTTGCTTCTTCTTCGCCCCATGCATCTAAATTACGTTGCATTTGACCATAAACTCCATCATGAAATTCGGTAAGAGCACTAATTTTATCTTTTTGAAGATTTTCTAATGCCAATTGTGCATCTTCAATACTACCTTCTCTTCTTTGAAGTTTTGCATCTAATTGAGCAACATCTTTTCTATAACGAGCTACTGAGGCATCAGTTGCACCAACAAGAGTGTTTAATTCTCTTTGGCTATCTTCAATTGATTCTAATTCAGCTTGTTTAGCTTTCAAACCATCAATTTGACTTTTTAGTTCATTAATTTCTTTAGTAGATTCAACTCTTTCTTGAGTTAATCTATTCATTTCGTTTTGAAATTCCTCTTCAGTCATTTCTTTTTCTTCTTGAGCAAAAACACCTACAGATAAAAGGAGTAATAAACTCAAGATAGTAGCAATTAACTTATAACTTTTCATTTACTTTCTCCTTATTAGTATTTCATTTTTGCTAAGTTAGCTTCAACATCAGCTTTTTCTTTTGCAATTTTTTCTAGTTTTGCATTATGCTCTGCAATTTCTCTTTCCAATTTAGTTTTTTCACTTTTTAGTGTATTAACTTCTTTATCAAGAGCTTTCACCTCTGTTCTCATAGCATTTAAGTTTGCCATTTCCTCTTCACTAACTCCACTACAGCCAACAAAACTTACCATACTAACTAGTAATAATGTTGCAACAGCAGAAGTGAATGTTTTTTTTGCTTTCAGCATAGGATTCCTCCGTGTTGATTGATTAGTTATTTATTTATTTATTCTAATTCTAATTCTAAATATACGAAAAAAAGAATACTTATCTAGATAATTTGCTTCTCTACAAAACTAAAATAATTATTATCTGCAACAATTATGTGATCAAATACTTCAATGTCTAACAATTTACCTGCTTCAACCAAATTTTGCGTTGTTTTAATATCTGAGTTACTTGCCTCGCAATTCCCACTTGGATGATTATGTAATAAAATTATATTTGCTGAATTATTTTCTATAGCAACTTTAAATACTTCGCGCGGATGCACAATGCTTTCATTTAAACTTCCGGTTGAAATAGTATTGTATCGAATAATTCTATTAGCCGAATTTAATGAAACTACAATAAATTTTTCTTTTACCTCGTCGCGCAAAAGCGGAATAAATATTTTTGCAACTTCTGAGGGTGAAGTAATTGACTTATCAGAAAACCATTTACTTTGCGATTCAACTCTACGGCTTATTTCAAATGCTGCAACAAGTGTGGCAGCTTTGTCTTTACCAATTCCAAGATTTTTTTGTAACGATTCGACTGATTGGAATGCAAGTTGCGATAAGTTTCCGTATTTGTTAGTTAACTTCTGAGCAACCTCAATAACTGAACTACCTTTGATACCTGTTCGTAACAATATAGCTAATAGTTCAGCATCGGTGAGAGTTTTAGAACCACGCAAAATTAATTTTTCTCTCGGTCGATCGTCTAGTGGAATATCTTTAACCTTCATAAGCCCTTTTATGTTAGTTGTGAAATTTATTTAGAAGTTTTAGGATTAATGCTTTTTGCAATTTCAAAATATTTATTTGCTTCAACTACTTCCTTCTTTTTTAAATGCCAGCTACCTAGCATATTAAAAATTTCTGCTGAGGAATCTGATTTGTCAACTGCATCATTTAGTTTACCTTTTGCCTTGCTAATCTCATCAAGTAATATTAAAATCTTAATTTGAAAATGTCTCCACTCAATCACTGATGGATTTATTTTCAATGCCTTGTGTATTGATTCATTTGCGTGATAATACATCTCTTTCTTGAAATATATTTCTGCTTCAATTTTATGAGAATCGGCGTTACTTGAAGATAATTCAATTGACTTTTTTATTGCTGCAAGGGCATCATCATATTGCAAATTTTTCAGATATATCTTGGATAGATAAAACAACGCACTCGGAACAAATTCTGAAAATTTATATTCTTCAATAAAAGCAGAAAATAATTTCTGAGATATTTGAAATTTACTTGTGTGGTAGTTAACAATGCCTTTCAAGAAGTCCATGTTTTCATCATGAACATTTTGAAATTTATTAATGAACTTTTCAGCATCCTCAAAAAGAGAATTCCTAACTAGGAAATAACTAACTAATTTAATAATCTCATCATCATCCGAATTTCTATCGAGATATTTATTAAATAAATCAATTGCAGAATTTGTTTGTCCAGCCTGGTCATAGATATCAGCTAATTTAATAGTAGCATTTCTTTCAGATTCTTTTTCATTAAGTAACTTTCGGTAAATCTGAATAGCAGCCAACTGCTTGCCTTCATTAATCAAAGAAGAAGCTTTCTTAAATTGAGCTTCAATATTTAGTGATTCTGTTATTCCCATTCTATTGTTGCCGGTGGTTTAGAGCTAATATCGTAAACAACCCTGTTAATGCCTTTAACATTTCTAATAATTTTATTTGATGCTGCTTCTAAAACTTCTGGTTTAAATGGATACCAATTAGCAGTCATTCCATCAACGGAAGTTACGGCACGTAAAGCTAAAACATTTTCGTAAGTTCTGGCATCGCCCATTACACCCACTGTTTGAACTGGTAGTAGCACAGCAAATGCCTGCCAAATGTTGTCATAAATTCCAAAGTTTTGAAGTTCATCAATAAATATTTGATCTGCTTCGCGTAAGACATCTAACTTATCTTTTGTGATATCTCCCATTATTCTTACTGCTAAACCAGGCCCGGGGAAAGGATGCCGTTTTACAAACTCATCTGGTAATCCAAGTTCCCTACCAATACTTCTTACTTCATCTTTAAATAGTTCTCTAAAAGGTTCAATAAGTTTTAGGTTCATTTTATCTGGAAGCCCACCAACGTTGTGATGAGATTTAATTGTTACCGACTGTCCCTTTACTGGCACTGATTCAATAACATCTGGATAAAGAGTTCCTTGCACAAGATATTTAACATCGCCTATTTTTTTGCTCTCTTCTTCAAACACATCAATAAATGTAGTACCAATTATTTTTCGTTTTTTCTCAGGGTCAGAAACTCCTTCTAATCTTGAAAGAAATTTTTCCGAAGCATCAACATGAATAAGATTAAGTTTATAGTTCTCTTCAAACATCTTAATAATATTTGCACTTTCATTTTTACGCATTGTGCCAGAATCGATATGGATGCAAATAAGATTTTCACCAATAGCTTTTTGCATAAGTATTGCAGCTACAGATGAATCTACACCTCCACTTAGAGCACAAATAACTTTTTCGCTTCCTACTTGCGATTTAATATTTTCAATTGAAGACTTAATGAAATTAGCTGGAGTCCAGTCTGCAACAACATTACAAATATCAAATAAGAAATTATTAATTATTTTTTTTCCGTCTTCGGTATGTGCAACTTCTGGATGAAATTGTAGTCCAAATATTTTTGATTCTTCATTGGAGAGCACACAGATTGGAGTATTATCAGTTTCGGCATTAATTGAAAAGCCGTCTGGAATTTTTGTAATCAAATCGCCATGGCTCATCCAAACTATTGAGTTATCTGAAACTCCGTTAAGTATTGATGAATGATTTTGAATTACAATATTTGCTTTTCCATATTCCCTATCCTCGGCGGGCTCTACCTTTCCGTTAAAATTATTTGCAATTAACTGTAAGCCATAACAAACGCCAAGTATCGGAATTCCAAGATTAAAAATTTCTCTATTTACTTGTGGGGCTCCATCATCATACACACTCATTGGACCACCGGAAAGAATAATTCCAGACGGATTTAATTTTGTAATTTCTTCAAGAGTAAAAGTATGTGGATGAATTTCTGAATATACATTTGCTTCCCTAATACGACGAGCAATTAACTGTGTATATTGAGAACCAAAATCAAGAATTAATATTGATTGATTGTTCATTTTGTCTAGAACCCAATTTAGTTTTGTCATTCCCTCGTGATTCTAGCGAGAATCTTCTAGAATTAGAGATTCCCGATAACCCCGAGGGGATTGCTTTGGTAGAACATTCCCTGAAAAGCACTCAGGAAATGCAGAAATGGTATTTTCTTGTCTATTGCATTAACAAAAAAAAAGCAGTTGGTTATGCACCAATCTGCTTTTTGTAATCTTCAGTTGAAAGAAGCGAATCTAGTTGAGATAAGTCAGAACACTCCACTTTAATAAGCCAACCATCTCCGTATGGATCTGTGTTAACTAATTCTGGCTCATCTTCCAAAGCTGGATTTACTTCTAAAACTTTTCCAGAAATAGGAGCATACAAATCGCTAACAGTTTTCACAGCTTCAATAGAACCAAAAGTCTCACCTGAATTAATTTCTTCTAGGTCAGATTCTATATCAACAAAAACAATATCTCCAAGTTCGCTTTGTGCATAGTCGCTAACACCGATAGAAACTGTACTACCTTCAACTTTAATCCATTCGTGGTCTTTGGAAAATTTCATTCCGTCTGGAACATTCATTGTAACCTCAATATTTAATTTTCTAATAATTTTTCAATTGAATTTGTATCATAATCTCCGCTAAGGAAATATTTATTTCTAAGCATTCTTTGATGGAAAGGAATAGTAGTCTTAATTCCTTCAATTGTAAACTCATCAAATGCCCTCTTTGCTCTCTTAATAGCGTGGTCTCTATCTACTCCCCAAACAATTAATTTTGCAATTAAAGAATCGTAGTAAGGAGGAATAATATAATCCGTATATATATGGGAATCGATACGCACACCAAATCCACCTGGAAAGTGCAGATATTCTATTCTTCCCGGAGAAGGTCTAAAATTTTTATCTGGATCTTCTGCATTAATTCTAAATTCGAAGCTGTGACCAATCATTTTTGTTGGTAAATCTTGAACTTTTTCACCAGCTGCAACAAAGATTTGTTGTTTAATTAAATCTACGTTATTAACCATTTCTGTTATTGGATGTTCAACTTGAATTCTTGTATTCATTTCAATAAAATAAAAACTTTGATCTTTATCTACTAAAAATTCAATTGTACCAGCACCTTCGTAATTAACCGATTTAGCACCAAGAATTGCTGCTTCAGACATTTTATTTCTTGTGTCTTGCGTAATTACTGGTGATGGAGATTCTTCAATTAATTTTTGATGACGTCTCTGGATTGAGCAATCTCTATCTCCGTATGAGTAAACATTTCCAAATTGATCTCCCATTAACTGAATTTCAACGTGGCGAGGAGATTCTATAAACTTTTCGAGATAAAGTTCTGGATTGTCGAATCCAACCATTGCTTCATTACTGGCAGTTAGAAATGCATTCTCAATTTCTTCTTCACCTCTAACAATTCTCATCCCTTTACCACCGCCGCCGGCAGAGGCTTTAAGAATTACAGGATAACCAATTTCGTTAGCAATTTTTGTAGCTTCTTCAATAGTTTCAACAGCACCAGCACTACCAGGAACAACAGGTACACCACAATTTTTCATTGTAGTTTTAGCGTATGCTTTATCACCCATTTTTTTAATCATATCTGGTGAAGGACCAATGAATTTAATATTCATATCTTCACAGATCTGAGAAAAATCGGCGTTCTCGGCTAAGAAACCATATCCAGGATGAATTGCATCAGCACCTGTAACTTCTGCTGCTGCCATAATACTTTGAATTTTTAAATAACTGTCTTTTCCACTTGCTGGGCCAATGCAAACAGCTTCATCTGCAAAAACAACATGTGCAGCTTCTTTATCAGCAACAGAATAGACAGCAACCGTAGATATTCCAAGTTCTTTACATGTACGAATAATTCGGAGAGCAATCTCGCCCCTATTCGCAATTAGAATTTTCTTAAACAAATCTTATCCTTCCTTTACAAAAATTATCAGCTTTTCTCTATTAAGAAAAGTGGTTGATTGTATTCAACCGCAGTTGCATTTTCAACTAATATTTTAACAATCTTGCCACCTGCATCAGCTTCAATTTCGTTCATCAATTTCATAGCTTCAACTATGCACATAACTGAACCTTCAGAAACATTATCGCCAACTTGAACGTATGAATCAGCTTTTGGAGAAGGAGAGCGATAAAAAGTTCCAACAATAGGAGAAAGTACTTCGTGTAATTTAGGATTACTATTATCATCAACAGTTTCTGCCGAACCACCTACTTCTTGAGTTGGTTGAGGAGCATACATTTGTTGAGCACTCATAGGTTGACTTACTACTGTGTTAACAACTTGTTGTTTACCATTTTTTGAGATCTTTATCTTAAGATCTCCTTCTTGAACAGAAAGTTCAGTTACTTCACTCTGTTCAATAACTTTTACTAGTTTTTTTATTAGATTATAATCCATAATACTCTACACTCTTTTAATTAGTTTTTAACTCTTTCTACATATTTTCCTTCACGTGTATCAACTTTAAGCAAATCTCCCACGTTTACAAAAATTGGAACTGGTATCACAGCACCAGTTTCAAGTGTTGCTGGTTTCATAACATTTGTTGCAGTATCTCCCTTAAATCCAGGCTCAGTTTCAGTTACTTCCAGTTGAACAAAAATTGGAGTTTCTGCAACAACAATTGCATCTTTATCATCATGGAGTAATTCAACAGCTTCACTCTCTTTTAAGAATTGGTCTTGATTACCAAAGTAAGCTTTATCAACATTGAGTTGCTCGTATGTATCATTATCCATTAGCACAAGTGAGTCACCATCTCGGTATAAAAATTGGTATTTTTTTCTCTCAACTCTTACTACTTCAATTGGTTCGCCAGAACGAAATGTGTTATCAAGTACCCTTCCGGTTTTAAGGTTTTTTAACTTTGTTCTAACAAATGCACCACCTTTACCAGGTTTAACATGTTGGAAATCTATTATTGTGTATAGACCATGCTTAAATTGCATTATTAGTCCATTTCTAAAATCTGATGTATCTGCCATGTTTCCTTCAAATTTATGTTAAATAAAAATATTTTAGCTATTAATTTGAGCTAAATATTTGTCAACTTGCCTTGCAGCTGAAGAAGTACTGTACTCACTTTTAACTCTATTAAGAAAAAATTTTGCTTCGCTCATGTTTTTAACTTTAATATAGTTAATGCCTGCATTTAATAAATAATCGGGGTTAGCTGGTACATATTTGCTAACATCTGCCGCTTTAGCAAAGTAATTTGCAGCATTTTCATATTCTCCCATAACTTCATAACACCCAGCTTTACCAGATAGAGCCGATGCAATCATTAAATTATCATTACCAGAATAATCATCAAATGCTTCAATAGCTTTGTCATATTGCTCTGTATAATAATATGAATTTCCCAAAATTATTCTAGCACGTTCTCCTTGATCTGAGCCACTGTATAGGTCAACTATTTTCAATAAACCCAATTCTTTAGTTCCTGGTTTACCATCAATGGCTTGCTGATAAAGACCAGTATTATAGCTTTCATAAACTCTTGATAACTCGGCAGATGCTAATAAATTATTTTCTTCAATTTTACTTGAATAAAAAACAACTGCAACTATTAAAACTGCTATTGCTCCAATTACAGAAAAAATCATGGTTTGATTTTCAGTGTAAAATGATTTTGCTTCATAAAAGGTAGTAACCAACTTATCTTCTTGAATTTCTTTTTTTGATAATTTCTTTTTCTTTGCTAACACATTATCTCCTTAACAATATATATTATTATAACTTTTAAATGTAATAAAAATTAAAGTCCAATTCTAATATGATTTGAATATATCCAAGCTTTCCCATCAAGAAAAATTTCCACTCTATATACCCCGGGTTTTTGAATTATGAACTCTGCATCAATATTTTCAACTTCATCAATTAAACTTCCATTTGCTATTAGTTTAATAGTTCCGCTTATATTTGGCAAAATGACTCTTAAACGAATTTTATCACTAAACTTTACATAATCTCCCATGTGATATATCATATTAGAATCTTGTGCAAAAAACCTAAATCCTTTTGCATCGCCATGATAATAATTTGAGAAAAAGACTCTCCCACTTTCTAATGATTTAAGAATTTGATTTCTATCTTTGGCAAACTCAACTCCATTATTAGATTTATGAAATTGGGTATCGCAGAGAAGGTGAGTTCTAATTGACTTAAATAACACTTTGTATGGAAAGACTTCTACTTCAATAAATCCCATTAAATTTATTTTATGTGCGTGTGCATCAATTCCTCCAATGCCAACAACTTTACGCTTAAGATTTAGTTCATCCCATTTGGCAAGACTCTTTTTTGTTGGCGAGATTATTGATTTTAACGGATGTACAAAATAGTTATACTTGTTGTTTTCATTTAATCCTTCCATCCATTCTGACATGTGATTCCAGATTTCAATTCCCGTAAAATCTTCTGAATCCCACTCATTCCAAGGGTATGGAGGATGTTCTTTCATCGAGGAGCGTTCTTCATGAGGATGAGCAATAAAACCAATTCCACCTTTCTCTTTTACTTTTTCCACATAATCTTTTGCTGACATTCTGGTTGAAAAAGGTTTATCAATTCCGAGTGCTAAATAATGGTTTAGGTTCTGTTTATCATTAATCTCTGCACCCACGAGAAGAAAAGTATCGCCATGCCAGCCTTCTTTACCTTCTTTTTTTGCACGCAAAGTATTATGATCAGTTAAAATAATATAATCTAAATCAACCTCTTGGGCTGTTTTAATTATTTCATCAACTGTGCCAGAACCATCAGAATAAGTTGAGTGGATATGTATTGCTCCTACATACTCAATCATAATATCTTAGATTTCGTTTAGCGTTAAATACTCAGTAGAGCTAGGCTTTACCAAATCGGCAAGTTTGTTCATTAAGATGTCTGTTCTCTCATCGGCTGCATCATCGTAATTATCGTATGCTTCCTTATTTGCAAAAGTATAAATCTCTTGATAAACATTTTTTTTGCCTTTCACTGAAAAGATAGAATAGCTTTCTAAACCTTCAGCTTTTACAATGCTTTTTAATTCTCTAATTACGTCAAGAAAATCTTTTGTTTTCTCTTCAATCACTGTGTACTTAATTGCAAAAATTACTTTTTCCATCATTATCCTTTTATTTTATATTTTCCTTCAAAAACTATTTTAGCTGGACCTGTTAGCGAAACATTTCCAAATTGATTATTGCTATAATTAAAATCTACTTCTAAATTTTCGCCACTGCGTGTTATTAGCTTAACTGGTGGTGAAATTTTTCCATTCAAAAAACTTATCATGGAAGAGGCTACTGAACCGGTTCCACATGCAAGGGTCTCCGATTCAACTCCCCTTTCATAAGTTCTAATGTTAATTATTCCATTTTTAATGGAAATAAAATTAACATTAGTTCCAAGAGGTTCGAAATATTTACTATCTCTAATCTCTTTTCCAAATTGCTCAACAGGGAAAGATCTGAGTGATTCAATATCGTTTCCAGATTCATCAATATCAAGAACAACATGATGAGCACCAGTATCAATAAATGAAACATTAAATAAATTGTTCAAAATTTCAATTTTAAAATTTAATTTGAGTTTTGTTGGTGTATTTAAATTGAATTTTATTTTCTCCGGTGCTAATATTTCTCCAGTAAAGAAC
>JAQICK010000007.1 GCA_027858595.1 Melioribacteraceae bacterium | reverse complement strand
CTGAGTTCTAATTTGCTCAGCATTTTTTTTACTATTCAAAACACGCCGTCATTGTTATGTTAAAAATCCAGCAAATAATAAAAGGATTATTTAGCTAGTCTTCCCATCTACGCTATTTGTTATTAGTTTCACATATTTTTATGTAAATTCTCTAAATTATATTCTTTCCAATAATATTATCTCATACTGTCATGAACAGTCTTCCTCAGATATTTTTTTGAGGTGCTGCAAGATTGATATTAAATAATTATATGTCGCCGCACACTCCGTAAAACAAAGCAAAAGCTTGTAATGACACAAAAACGGTCGACACAAAAAACAACATTTTAGAAAGAACAATTATTATTACTGTATTTTGTTTCCTTTATTCAACAACCGAAAGTTGATAGGGTTGTTGAGTTTTCCATACGTAACGTATTCTATTTAATAATTTTTTGCTTATTCTAATTATCGCCTTGTTGCCTGGCATTCTATTACATAATTTCCCATAGGCCATCTGTAATGCAGAGTCTCTTCTTATTGCTATCCATGAAGCCTCTATCAAATAATTTCTTATATATTTATTTTTCTGTTTACTTAAGCCTAAGGTTATTTCTTTTTCTCCTGAAGAATAAACTGCTGGTGAAAATCCAACATAGGAAGCTAGTTCATCAAGTCTTCCAAATCTCTTTATATCTATTATTTCTGAATAAAGAATTATTGATAGGACAAAACCAATACCGGGTATAGTTATTAGTAGATTTATTATCTTACTGAGTTCTTTATCTTTTGCCACATAATACCTTAGTCGTTTTACTACCGAAGCTATTTGATTACGTATTGATTCTAAATTATCTAGTAGTTCTATTAAAGCTCTTTTAGATTCTTCTTGATTTATTGGTATATTTCTCACGGCTATTAGATATCTCTTTGACCAATGTTTTTCTTCAACATCTTCTGGAACCCTTTCTCCTAAAAACATTAAAAGTGATTTTATTCTATTCTTCTGTCTAGTTTGATCTGTTACTAATTGTCTCCTCAATCGAACCAACACTCGTAATGCTTCAGCCTTTTCTCCGGGAATATAAATGCCATCCAGATGGTCAACACTTAATTCTCTTGCTAATTTACCAGAATCTATTCTATCTGTTTTTTTTCGTCTTTCTTTGCTCTTGGTCGGAACATCTGCTGGATTAACTACAATGTTATTTATTCCTAAAGAGCGTAATTCTCTATCTGCCCAAAAACCACTAAAACCAGCTTCGTAAACAGAATAATACTCCCCATCTGGATAATGCTTAATTAAATAATTATATCATTCTTTTGGTTCTGGATTCATTGATGTCTTTTTAACTTTCATTCCATTTAGTATTATTGTTACGTTCCACGATTTTTTGTGAACGTCTATTCCTACAAAAATATTTTGACCAGAAAAATTTAATTTTGTATTTTTCATAATGACATCCTCGACTGTTAATGATATTTTATTGTAAAATAATCATAAATTGTCTAATTACAATTTTGCAGCGTGGATGTCTTTTCTTTACTTTTAAACATACAATCTCTGTGGAGTGAAGCGACGAGAGAAGTAAGTTTACAAGTTCAAAAGTAAACTTAAACATTTACTTTCGGGGAGTTAACGGTTCTCTCTCAGTTCAAAATGATAATACACAAAAGTATTTTACGGAAATGCCAATAAACTATTTACTTTCCAAAGACAAAATTACTGCATCATAAACTTTAGGTCTAGTCCTACTTATTGATGTTTTTGAATCTGGATAAACTCGGTTAGTTAAAAATATTGCATAAATCTTTCTGACTGGATCAATCCAAATGGAGGTTCCTGTAAAACCTAAATGCCCATAAGAACCTGTACTAAAATAATTACCTGAAGAAGTATAACCCTCGTCTGAACGAGTATCAAATCCAATTGCTCGTGAACTTTGGGGTGAATATTGTTTTGTGAAATTATTTACAACTTCTTCGCTCAAATATCTTTTTCCGTCATAAACTCCTTTATTTAATAGTAGTTGGCAGAGTTTGGATAAATCTTCGGTTGTAGAAAAAAGGCCAGCATTACCGCTTAAACCTTCAAGTCCGCGTGCTAATGGATCATGCACAACACCTTGTAAATTGGGAGTTGTAGGAGCACATAGTTTTTTTGTTTCATCATTAGGGTTAAACATTGTCTTATTCATTACAAGTGGGGTAGAGAAGTTTTCCACGTAAAATTTATACATTGGTTCATCAATTATCGATTCAATAACCATCATTGTTGTAATAAGATTTAAGCAACTATATTTTGTTTTAAATCCTGTTTCATAACTTAAATTTAGAGATTTAATTGTGTCAATAATATGCGGTCTGTTTTCATCCATTTGTGGTGTGTAATATGCTTGCAAACCACTTTCATGAATTAGTAAATCAACAACTTTCACATTCTCTTTTCCATTAGCAGCAAATTCTGGAAGATAAAACGCAACTGGTTTATTTATATCAAGTTTTTCTTCATCCACTAATTTCATAGCACAGAATGTAGTTCCGAAGGCTTTTGTTACAGAGGCTAAGTCAAAAAGAGTGTTATTCACAACTTTTGGGGAGGTAGGTTCATAAGTGAAATTTCCGTAAGCATTTTCATAGAGAATTTCATTTTCATTTCCAATAAGTATTGTTGCTCCTGGAAAAACGGAATCATTTATAGCAGAAATTATTGTGCTATCTACTAGTGAAAATTCTTGACTATAAATAAGAGTGGGAAAAAGTAAAAGAAGTATTGACATTAATGTTTTCATAGCTTTCTTGAATTTAGTGCAAAAATATTTTAGTTTTAATTATAAATCTAATAACCTATATTCGAATATATAAAACTAAAGAATATTTATCGAGGATAATAATGAAAAAGGCTTTTTTATTTATACTAATATTTGCTGGCATTTCCTTTGCTCAAAGTGTAACTGTTACTTCGGTTGAAGCAATAACCACGTTGGAACAAGGGGAATTCTTCTATCCAGTTACAAATTATGACGATTCCAAAATTATCTTTTCAAGTGATAGCTATAAAGGATTGTGGCTGATGAATGGCGAAAATGGTAGTCTTGAAAAGCTAAACGACTACTATTCATCTGGATACGAACCTATGTTTACAGTAGATAATAAAATTGTTCACAGAAAAGATGATTTCAAAAATAACAGAAGATTTATTTCGATTTATGAATATGATATTATCGAGAAAAGCGAGAAAATAGTTGAAGAAGAACTTAGAGATATTGCTCAAATAAAAGTGGTTAACGAAAATGAAATTGCATATTCTAGAAATCAAAAATTACTAGAAATTAAATCAAATAATAAACTAGAAAGAACAACCTCAAATAGTTTGCCAATTGTGATGATTGAAAATTCTGATTTAGTGCTTTATAATAATGGAGAAAGAATTGTAGTTAATCCTAGGGGTGATGGAAACTATCTTTGGGCATCTGTTTCACCTGATGGAAGTAAACTACTTTTTACTTTTGCTGGGCATGGTAGTTTTGTTACTGACTTAAACGGAAAAATGATTGGGGAATTTAGTTCAGCACATTATCCACAGTGGTCAAGTAATGGTGAGTGGATTCTTTACATGAAAGATTATGACGACAGCGAAAAAGTAATTGAATCAGATTTATTTGTTTCTACAATTGATGGTAAACAAGAATTCAAAATTACAGAAACTACAGATATTCACGAGATGTATCCAGTTTGGTCAAATTTAGGAAATGCAGTTTATTGTAATTCTACTGAAGGAATAATTTATAAAATTGAATTAAAGTTTAATTAGGAATATTAAAAATGCGAATATATAAAATACTATTACTAATATTTATCTTTTCAACATTAACATTTTCTCAATCGTTAGAAGGAATAAAAATTTGTATTGATCCTGGCCATGGCGGACACGATACCGGAAATGATAGATATATGCCAGTTCCAGATTTTTGGGAATCTGAAGGTAATTTTTCTAAGGCATGGCAATTGGAAGGAATTCTAACGTCGCTTGGAGCTACTGTTATTGTTACACGTGATGGAAATAGCGATTCGGATGATTTGGGATTATCAGTTCGTGCTGGTATTGCAAATTCAAATAATGTTGACTTGTTTCACTCAATTCATTCAAATGGGTGGCAAGGTAATTCTAACTATTCACTTACTCTTTTTAGAGGAACAGATAGTGCTCCAATTTTCCCAGCGGCTAAAACCTATGCTCTTACTGTTTATAGAGAGTTCGAAAAAACAAATCATGTTGTTGACCGCTCTGATAATGCACGCGGAATTACAACCTTTTATGGCTCTGATTATCTTGGTGTAATTAGACCTTTAACAATGCCAGGAATTTTATCAGAAGGTTCGTTCCACGATTATATTCCAGAAGGTTGGAGATTAAAAAACGAACAATATTTGAGGCACGAAGCTTGGGCTATAACTCGCTCGCTCCTTACTCATTTCGGTGGTGGAGCGTATTCTACTGGAAACCTTGCAGGAATTTTACGTGACCCTTTTGTTACTGTTCCTTCAACTTATAAGGCAATTTCAGAATTGAATGATTCTAAAAAAGCAGTAAATTATGTAAAGGCAACTCTTGAACCTGGTGGATTAGTTTATAATGGCGATGATCAGAATAATGGATATTATTATTTCGAAAATTTAACTCCTGGTCAATATACTCTTTATTTTGAAGCAGAAAATTATGCACTCGATTCAGCAACTGTAACTATCGTTGCAAATCAGTCAACATTCTTAAATACAAATCTCGCACTTGTTCCAAATGAAAATAATCCAAACGTAGTTTTAAGTTTCCCTACAGACCAAACAATAGGATTTAGTAATTCAGCAAACATTGAAATTCAATTTGATATCAATATGGATGAGTCTCATACAGAAGCTGCATTTTCAATAACACCTTCTGTTGCTGGAAGTTTTTCTTGGGAGGATAATCAAAAAAGATTAATATTTAATCCTACTAGCAATTTAACTGCTGGCGAAACTTATCAAGTAGCAATGTCAAATAGTGCTCAAACTATTTTTGAGAAAAATTTACTTGCGGAATATAGCTTTGAGTTCACAACGCGTGCAAAATTAAATTTACTTAGTGTGTATCCTGCCGATGGAGAGATTTCGATCAGTCAATCTGTTCAGGTTAGATTGCAGTTCGATCATGCAATTTATGCACCAACTCTAGCTGGAAATATTAGTTTTGATGATTCGGAAGGTAATTTCGTAAGTCTCGCAGTTGATCAGGCTGCATACGCAAAAGGTATGATAGCATTTGTGCCAACATCTAAATTAGTTAACGGTGCAAGTTATACTGTTGTTCTTGGTGAAGGTATTGGAGATACTGAAGGAGTTACATTTCAAGAAAATATTGAAATTGTTTTTACTGTTGATGCGGAAGAGTATTTTGAAGGAGAATTGGTTGACGATTTTGAAACTACTGGAAACTGGAATTCGCCTTTGGAAAACAGTTCTTCGGTGGGACTTGATATAAATTCTAGTTTTGATATTAGCATGACCAAAAAATACAGTGGAAATTATTCAGGGAAAGTGGATTATTCTTTTAGTGGAACTGATGGATATTATAAAATTAGTAGAGTAAATACAGTATCAGTTGGAAGCAATACTGAGACTAACTTTGGCTTATGGATTTGTGGCGACCTAAGTGCTAATTTAATTGAGTATTGGTTTAGTGATTCAGAATCCAATTTACTTTCAATAGAAGTTGACACACTTAATTTTACTGGATGGAAAATGAAATCAGTAAAATTAGCTGATATAGCTTCTGGAGAATTAAAATTTGAAGGCTTGGGCATTAAGCATCATTCTTCAGCCGATTCAGATGGAATAATTTATGTAGATAATGCACAATACGATTTTTCAACTCCAGTAAATAATGAAATTAGTGAAATGCCAATTGAGTATTCATTATCGCAAAACTATCCAAATCCATTTAACCCAAGTACGATAATTGAATTTGCATTACCAACTAACGGAAATGTAACTCTTAAAGTTTTTAATATCATTGGGCAATTAGTAAAAGAGCTAGTAAACAAGGACATGAGTGCTGGTTATCACTCAATTAATTTTGATGCTAGTAATTTATCAACTGGAATTTACTTTTATAAAATAAGCTCAGGTAATTTTTCAAAAACAAATAAGATGATGTTATTAAAATAGTGGATGGTTAGTATAAAATTAGCATAAATATTCTTGGGTCATAGTAATTTATATGACCCTTTTTTTGTTTAAACGAATATTTATTCAAAGGTTATTTGCAACATTACAATAACCTTTGAATAGATTTATTAAATTATTATTTTTACATATTCATTTTCATAACAAAAGTGATTATATAT
>JAQICK010000451.1 GCA_027858595.1 Melioribacteraceae bacterium | reverse complement strand
TGGCTACCAATTCAAAAATAGAAACACTTAATGTATTTAATAATCTTTTAGAATCAGCAAATTCTGGGGTGGCAAATTTCCCTGATGATTTGTGTAACTATATTACGAATGAATTTGATTTTCAAGCAATAGTATTATTTGAATTGTTAGATACTAAGGGATTTAAAGTAATTTGAAAATCGAATAATGCTCGAAAAAATTATCTTCATGGATCTGAATTTTCTTGTTCGAAATGTAAATTAGAAAACGATTTTAATAAGTTTTCTATTCATCACGATTCTAATTGTGAGCTACAAATTTCTGAATTTGTAATTTATGAAAGTTGTATAGCTTTTGATATTCAGCTTGGTAAAAGAGGATTTTTAAAAATTGCGAAGAAAACTCCTTTTTCCCAAGTTGATTCTGACACATTAAAAAGTATAACTCAATATATTGCTTCCCTAATTCAGATTTGGGATATTACATCTGGAAAATCAACAATGGTAAGTGATAAACCAATTGGAGGTTTAATATTAGAAGTAACAAATGAACTACGTACTTTTGCAAACTCAATACTAGGTGCAGCTTCTATTTTAGCCGAAGATAATTTATCAGTTTCTCAAACTGAGTATGTTTCAACTATTAAGAAAAATACTCAGAGCCTTGTTACAAATCTTAAAGATGTAATTGATATTGCTAAACTAGAAGAAGAGAATAAAAATTATTCTAAAAATATTAACCTCTCAACACTTGTTGAACAAGTTGTTGATAGTGCAAAAAACAAATACAGCAATACTCAGCTAAATATTAATTTTGAACTAGGTTCAGGTCTCCCAGCAGAAATTAACCTTGATGACATAAGGCTCAAATACATTTTAAATTCACTTCTTTTATTTTTAATTGTGTCTTCAAAAAACAAATCTGTTTCTATTAAGGCAAATTCCCTTTCTAACGATAAGCTGCAATTTATTATTCAGAATGAAAGTTCTATCCTTGAAAAAGATATTTTAAAATCTCTCTTTGATCCATTTTTTATATCCAAGCAACTATCTTCTTCAGAAAATGGATTTACTGGATTAAGTTTAACTTTAGCACAGAGATATGTGGCATTTCTAAATGGTGAAATTAATGTAAAGAATAATTCAAAGGAAGGAATTACTTTCAATTTTACACTTAAGGCTGATTTACACAAAACACCAAATAAAATAGATTTTTCTAAACTCCCAAAACCGACAAAAGAAAAAAACAGCATTTTAGTTGTGGAAGATGATTATGCAACATCAAAATTGCTTAGTAATTATTTGAACAAGTGGGGCTATAGCCCAACAATTGTAAACACTGGGGAACAAACACTATCGCAAATTGAAAAGGAAAAATTTCTAGCGGTAATACTTGATATAGAAATACCTTCTGTAAATGGATTGGAATTGCTTAAAAAAATACGTGAACATAAAAATGCAAAAAATGTTCCTGTAATAGTTTGTTCTGTTGAACCAGATGAACAAAAAGCTTATTTGATGGGGGCTGTTGAATATTTTGTTAAGCCTATTAATTACAACTATCTTGTTGAAGTGTTAACAAGCTACAAACTTAGAAAAAATTCCAACATACTTTGCGTAGATGATGATGTGCCAACTCTTAACTTGGTAAAACAAGCTATTGAAACTGCTGGGTTTATTGCTGTTGCAGAAAATATCTCAGCAAATGTGATGGACAGAATAAAAGATATCCAAGTAGATTTGGCAATTGTTGATCTTGATATGCCTCATCCAAACGGATTTGAACTAATTAAACTTATAAAATCTGATCCAAAATTTGCAAAACTTCCTATCATTATCTATACAGGTAAAGAAAATTTTGATGAAGATCTTAAAAGTATTGATGGCCTTTTTGAAGATTTATTGAACAAGAAAAGCGTTAACATTGAAGACTTATCTGATACTATAAGCTCAATGCTAAATAGATATGAGGAACCAACTCCGGTTGAAGAAGTAATTGAAAAATCGGACGATGAAATAAAAATACTTTTTGCAGAAGATTACAAACATTCTCAAATTATTGTTACGCGACTTCTGAAGAAAAATGGTTTTGAAAATGTCGTTGTTGTTGATAATGGCGAAGAGGCTCTTAACAATGCAAAGAAAGATAAATTTGATTTAATTTTAATGGATATGCAAATGCCAATTATGAATGGCTTTGAAGCAACTGGACATATTCGAGAACTATCCAATTATCAGGATACTCCTATTATTGCTCTAACCGCTTTTGCTATGAAAGGCGATAGAGAAAAATGTCTTGATGCTGGTGCAACGGATTACATTCCAAAACCGATTGATAGCAAAGAGTTTATTGAAAAAGTTAAATATTATTTGAACGCTACTAAATAGATGTTAGAATACCGGATACTAGTTTTTTGTATCCGGCATTTAATTCACCTTCCTTTTTTTTCAATCTCATATTATATTTTACTAACTTTGTAACTTAATTTTTTAGATATTTAGCATAAAATAATTTTGAGATGAAATGATAAACAAAACTCCAAGAGTTCGCTTTGCCCCTAGCCCAACTGGATATTTACACGTTGGTGGATTAAGAACTGCACTTTACAATTACCTTTTTGCAAAAAAAAATGGTGGAGAATTTATACTCCGGATTGAAGATACTGACCGAAATAGATTTGTTGAAGGAGCGGTTGAAAATTTAATTGAAACAATAAATTGGGTTGGATTGGAATATGACGAAGGTCCAAATAAAGATGGAAATGTTGGTCCATATTTTCAGTCCGAAAGATTAGATGTTTACAAAAAATATTCCAATCAACTTATTGAACAAGGCGATGCTTATAGATGTTTCTGCACTCCAGAACGCTTAACAGCATTGAGAGAAGAACAGCAGAAAGCAAAACTTCCTCAAGCAAAATATGATAAGCTATGTTTACATTTTTCTAAAGAGGAAATTGAACAGAATATTGAAGATGGTAAATCTTTCATCGTTCGCTTAAATGTTAAACATGGCGAAAATGTGATTATTAATGATATTGTTAGAGACAGGGTTGAATTTACGCGTGATGTTATCGACGATCAAGTTTTAATTAAAACTGATGGTTTTCCTACTTATCACATGGCTAACGTTGTTGACGACCATCTAATGGGCATTACACACGTTATACGAGGTGAAGAGTGGCTCTCATCAACTCCAAAACATATTTTACTTTATAACGCATTTGGATGGGAACTTCCAGAGTTTGCACATCTTCCTTTACTGCTAAATGCCGATAGATCAAAACTTAGTAAACGCCAAGGTGATGTTGCTGTTGAAGATTACAAAGCTAAAGGTTATTTAAAGGAAGCTTTATTGAACTTTGTTTCATTACTTGGATGGAGCACTAGCGATAACGAAGAGTTGTTTAATCTTGATGATTTAGTTGAAAAGTTCTCACTTGAAAGAGTTCACAAAGCAGGAGCTATTTTTAATATTGAAAAATTTGATTGGATTAATGCTGAACATTTACGCAAGAAAGATAAACTTGAAATTCTACAAATGTTAAAGACAGAACTTACTCAATCAAAGTATAAAGATTTAGAATTATCCGATGAATACTTGCTTTTAATAGTTGAAGCAATGTTAGAGCGAGTTTCGTTTGTTAAAGAGTATATTGATAACTCTCCATATTTTTACGAACGTCCAACAACATACGACGAAGCAGTTATTAAAAAACGTTGGAAGGACGATTCGGTTGAGTTGTTACAAAAGTATATTGAAAAACTTTCTGTGTTGAACAATCCAGTTAAAGAAGATTTTGAGATAGCACTTAAACAAGTTGCCGAAGAAGCTGATTGTGGTGCTGGAAGAATTATCCATCCAGCGCGTGTTGCTACATCAGGTGTAGGCATAGGACCAGGAGTTTACGATTTACTTTTTATTCTTGGTAGAGATGAAGTAATAGAAAGAATAAATGATGCGTTAAAAGTAATTCCGGAAATAAAAGCAAATATTAGTTAATTTTTTATAATTAGTCATTGAGTGGAATGAAGCGAACTACCAAACTAAAACTGATTGCTTTATCCCAGTAAATGTATTCGCAATGACATAGAACTTAAAGTTATAGGTTTACAATGAGTGACGAAATGGAAAGCGTAAAATCATCAAATTTTATTACAGAAATAATTGATGAGGACTTAAAAAATAAAAAATACGAAAGTGTTCATACTCGCTTCCCTCCTGAACCAAATGGGTATTTGCACATTGGACATGCAAAATCTATCTGTTTAAACTTTGGGTTAGCAAAAGAATATGGTGGTAAAACTAATTTAAGATTTGATGAAACAAATCCTACAAAAGAACAAAAAGAATATTGAGAGTCTATCAACGAATAATATAAAAGGC
>JAQICK010000452.1 GCA_027858595.1 Melioribacteraceae bacterium | reverse complement strand
TTTCTTAGCCGATTCACTAATATCTTCAACTGTAAATGAATTAAGTTTCTTTAAATAATTCTGATAATAATCAGAGGGTAAATTGTATCGAGCAATATTTAATGCAAAGCTAGCAACAGTCTGTGAACTTTCTAATGCTCGTGAGAAACTTCCAGTAAGATAATTTTTTGCTGCTTGTAATTTTTTCTCTGAAACTTTTTCATCTCTAAATTTATTCATTACATCTAAAAATGTAATTATTACACTATCTGTTACTTCATTTCTCGCATCGCAGGATGCAGTAAAATTTCCGACCAACTTATCACCACCAATTGAAGAATAAGCTCCATATGTATATCCTTTTTCCTCTCGAAGCACTTGGAAAAACTCGCCTGAAGCTCCTCCGCCAAGAAGATAATTCATAACAGACGCTTTAATTGCGTTGTCGCCAAATTTATCTAATTCAATAGGATATGTAATATTTACAACTGATTGAACAGCATTAGCTCTCTCAACAAAAGCTATTTTATTATTGGTTGGGGCTGAAACATCAGCATAAGTAAATGTTGGTACTTCCTGAGCTTTCCACTCACCAAAATATTTTTTTACTAATTCTTCAGCATCATCTTTTGTTATATCGCCAACAATTGCAAGGAAAGCTATGTTTGGATGAAAATAGGAGTTGTAATATTCTTTACACATATCCACTGTTACGTTTGCAACTGTTTCTTCAGTTTGTATTTCACCGTAGGGATGATCTTTTCCATAAAGTAAAACTTTGCGAATGTTTGATGCAATTGCTGAAGGTTGTTCTTTTGCAGCTTTAAGTCCAGAAATAGTTTGCTTTTTTATCTTTTCAAGTTCTTCTTCTTTAAAAGAAGGATGAAGCAAAACATCTGACATTAATGCTAACAGATTATCAGTATGCTTCGTTAAAGATGATCCATAGATTCCGGTTGATGATGTAGAGATATTTGCACCAATAAAATCAATAGCTTCATCAAGTTCATCTTTTGTTTTGTTTGCTGTTCCCGTTCGTAATAATGCTCCTGCAATGGAAATATATCCTGTGTTTTCTTTTTCCATAATTGCTTCTCTATGAAGCTGCAAGGAAAATGCAACACGTGGAAGCTTATTGTTTTCAACTACGAACACTTTCAATCCATTATCCAATGTGAAAGATTCATATTCACCAATATTAATTTCTGGTGCTGGACCTGGGTTTGGTTTTTGCGTTCTATCAACTTGTGCAAAAAGCATTACTGTTGTTAAAAGAAGAAAGCATATTGTTTTTTTTATCATTTTAAAATCTCCAAAATTTTATTAATCAAACATTTGAGAAAGAACTATTCTTTTTCTGCTTTGGGTAAGTAATGTAAAACTACTCTTGTATTACTATCCAAATACTCATTTGCCACACGTTTAATATCTTCACGTGTAACAACCATGTAATTTTCTAACTCATTATTAATTTGATCTGTATTTCCGTAATAAACATAATAGTTTGATAAGCTTCCAGCTATACCAGCAACGGTTGAAAACCCTCCAACAATTCTGCTCTCTATTTGGTTTTGAAGCTTTTGAAATTCATTTTCAGAAATTAATTCAGATTGAGCTTTGTCAATTTCAGCTTGAAGTGATATCTCAACAACATCCGCACCAACCCCAACATTTGCAATTGAATAAACAATAAACTGTCCAGAGTCCTCCAAAGTCAATGGTACTGAGCTTGCAAAAACAGATTTTTGCTCTTTGTCAACCAACCTTTTAGGAATTCGTGCACTAGGTCCACCAGAAAGAAGAGTAGTTAACATATCAATTGCATATGAATCTTTATCCGTTTTTTTAGGAATAGGGTACGACATTAAAACCATTGGAAGTTGAATATTATCATAAACCGTATCTCTTACTTCCTCTGTTTTCTTTGGCTCAATAACATTCGGAAAAGTAATTTCTTTTTCCCCTCTAGGAATATCGGCAAAATATTTTTCAATCATATCTTTTGCATTATCAATATCAATATCGCCAGCAATTGTTAAAACGGCGTTATTTGGAACATAATAGTGCTTATAGAAATCCATAAATTCATCAATGGTTGCCAAGTCAATATATTGAGCAGAACCAATTGGTGTCCAATGATAAGGGTGCTTTGTGTAAGCTCGTTTAAAGGTTTCTTCAAGAAGACTTCCGTAAGGCTGGTTATCTAATCTCATTTTTCTTTCTTCTTTTACAACTTTACGCTGTGTTTCAACTCCAGTCGAATCAACTAAAAGATGTAACATTCTTTCTGATTCCATCCATAATCCAAGCTCTAATTGATTTGATGGAAAAATTTCATAATAGTAGGTTCGGTCAAAATCAGTTGTTGCATTATTTGTTCCACCATTACTAGAAACAATTTTGTGATAATCTCCGGTTGGAATGTTCTCGGTTCCTTCAAACATTAGATGTTCAAAAAAATGAGCAAAACCTGTTCTATCAGATTGCTCGTTTTTAGAGCCAACGTGATAGAAAACGGTTACTGCAACAATAGGTGTTGAATCATCTTGGTGGAGTATTACATGAAGCCCGTTATCTAAGTCGTACTCAACAAAATCGATTTTCTTTTGAGCAACTAGAATGACGCTTGTAAAAAGGAATATTGCGATAATTTTTTTAATCATTATTAACCTCTATTAAATATGAATTGTTATAACAAAGTTATAACAATAATATGGGAATAATTTTGAAAATTACAAAAATTGCACAGATAATTAATCTGTGCAATGAATGATTTTAGTTACCAAATTTTAACAAGCTTATCTTCTGCCCTTCTCATTGCATCGCCTTCTTTTACACCAAATGCTTTAAAGAATTCTGGCATGTTGCTTAGTGGTCCAAGAACTCTCTGTTCGCCTGGCGAATGCACATCGGTTTTAATTCTTAGCTTAAGTGCATCTGGACGAATGTTGTTTTTCCAAACTTGAGCCCATGATAGGAAGAATCTTTGAGATGGTGTAAAGCCATTAATTATTTCATTATTCTTATATTGATCTGTATTCTTGAAAGCATTGTAAGAAACGGTTAGTCCACCAAGGTCAGCAACGTTTTCGCCTTGTGTTAACGCACCATTTACATGAAATGTATCAATTGCAACATATTCATTAAATTGTTCAATAATCACTTTAACGCGTTCATCAAAATTTTCACTGTCTTCTTCTGTCCACCAATCACGGATATTTCCATTAGCGTCATACTGCTTCCCTTGATCATCAAATCCGTGAGTAATTTCGTGACCAATAACAGCACCCATTGCACCGTAGTTAATTGCATCATCAAGTTCGTAATTGTAAAAAGGAAATTGAAGAATTGCAGCAGGGAAAACGATTTCGTTTCGTGTTGGACTGTAGTAAGCATTAATTGTTTGAGGAGTCATGCCCCATTCCCAATCGCGTATAGGTTTATTAATTTTTGATATCATATCTTTGTGATCAAAATAATTTGAGTTCATAATATTTTGGATATAACTTTCAGATATTTCTAATTCACTATAATCACGCCATTTATCAGGGTAGCCAATTTTAACTCCAAAACCAGAGAGTTTTTTTTGAGCTTCTTCTTTGGTAACTTCTGTCATCCATGTGTTACTCTTTATGCTTTCACCCATTGATACTTTTAAGGTTTCAACTATTTTGGTAGCACGTTCTTTAGCTTCTATTGGAAAATGTTTAGCAACATAAAGTTGACCAATTGCTTCTCCCATTACTCCGTTAGTTGCTGAAAGGACTCTTTTCCAACGTGGACGATTTACTTCCTGTCCACTCATAAATCTACCAGCAAAATCAAATCTTTCATCAATAAATTTTTGACTTAAATATGGAGACATTGAGCGCACCAAATTCCACTTCAAAAAGACTTTCCATTCATCAACAGAAATTTTGTTGAACAAATCTGACACTCCAGAAATAAATTTTGGTTGATTTACATCAACACCTCCAACATCAACTGCACCAATCTCAGATAGGAAAAGGTTCCAATCAAAATTAGGAGCAATCTTTGATATTTCCGCAACTTCCATTTTATTGTATGTTGCTTGAGGATTTCTGTTTTCCAAACGAGTATTAGAAACTTTTGCCAATTCTGTTTCAATGTTCATAATTGTTTCAGCACGTTTATCCGAAACTTTGCAACCCATTAAATTGAACATGTTTTTTACATGAGCAACATATTTTTCTTGAATTTCTTTTGAACGACCATCTTCGTTTAAGTAGTAATCTCTATCAGGAAGCCCAAGTCCACCTTGCCAAATTCCAGCAATTTCATTTTTGCTATCTTTTGCATCAGCCGATGAATAAAAATAAAACAGCGGTGAAGTTGTGTATTGTGACATGTGAGCAATTTCTTTTACCAAATCATTTTTCGTTTTAATTGCTCCAATTCTTTTTAACTCATCGCTAAGAGGAGCTAAACCAAGTTCTTCAATTTTTGCTGTATCCATTCCTACAGAATAAAAAAGACCAACCTTTTCAATTATTTCTTTTGGATTTGGTTTAGCACTTTTAACTGCCTCATCAATAATTTCTTTTACTTGGTCATTTGTTTCTTCGTTCAAAATTACAAAACCACCCCAAAGAGTTTGGTCTTCAGGAATTGGATTCTCTTTTAGCCATTTCCCAACAGCGTATTGGTAAAAATCCTCTTGTGGTGTTACGGTTGTGTCCATCATTGCTCTATCAAAACCTACTGGAGCTTGAGCATTTGAGTTTGAACAACTGGTAAAAATAGCGACTGAACCAGCAGCAATTGCAAGTGTTAAAAACAGAAGTTTTTTCATTTTATTTTTCCTTATTGGTTAATATTATTAAGCATTTTTTCTGACGAATATACAACGTTGTTGTTCGCCAAAAATGCATTAAAGTTCTTTAATTATTTCATCCACATTTTCAAGAGCTTCATCTATTTTTGAAACATCTTTTCCGCCAGCTGTAGCCAGGTGAGGACGGCCGCCACCGCCTCCGCCAACAATTTTTGCAACAGATCCAACAATGTTTCCAGCTTGGATTTTTTTCTCTTTAATTAAATCATCCGAAACAACACAAACTATTCCCACTTTCTCACCAATGGCAGAAATTAAAACTCCAACTCCGCTCTTTATTTTGTTGCGGAGTTCATCTCCCATCTGTTTTAGTTCGTCCATGCTTGTTGCTTCAACTTTGCCTTTGAATAGATTGATACCACCAATTTCAATTGGAGTTTTTACAACCTCATCAATTCCACCAAGTTTTGACTTTAATTCAAATTCTGAAATCTCTTTTTCGAGTTTTCTTTTTTCATCATTTGATTCAGATAATTTTTGAGTTAATTCCGAAAGTTTATTTTCTTGAGAAGAGATTAATTCATAAACACCGCGCCCAGTAACTGCTTCAATTCTGCGTATTCCACTAGCTATTGATGACTCGCTCACAATTTTAAATATTCCAATCTCGGATGTGTTTTTAACATGCGTTCCTCCACAGAACTCTGTTGAGAATTTATCAAATTTAACAACATTAACTTTGTCGCCATATTTATCTCCAAAGAACATTAGTGCACCCATCTCTTTAGCATCTTCAAATGGAATATCTCGAAGACCTGATTGACGATTTAATCCTTCACGGATTTTGTTATTAACAATTTTTTCAATTTCTTTAATCTCATTAGCAGTAATTTTTTCTAAATGTGTAAAATCAAAACGGAGTTTTTCTTCATCCACCAAAGAGCCTGATTGTTTTACGTGTTTGCCCAAAACTTTTCGTAAAGCTGCGTGCATTAAATGAGTTGCAGAATGGTTGCTCATTATATTCCGGCGCTTTTCTTTATCTACAATAATAGAGACTTCAGCCAGAAAGTCTTTGTTTACAACTCCTTTATACTCATGGGCAATTATATTGTTTGTTTTAACTGTGTTTATAATTAATATTTCTTCACCATTTTTCTTGATTATTTTTCCAGTATCACCCACTTGCCCACCTGATTCTGGATAAAACGGTGTTTTATCCAAAACTAAATACCCTTCAGCCATTGAAACTATTCGTGCCTTTGTTGATAACCGTCGCCTATCATAACCAATAAATTCTGAATTTTCAATGTTAGAATTATCTGACATAATATTTAATTTGTTTAAGGTTGATGTTTTATTCTTTGTTGTATTGCGAGCTCTTTCTTTTTGCTTATCCATAAGTCTATTAAAACTAACTTCATCTATAGTTAAACCTTTTTCTTCAGCCATTATATTAGTTAAATCTATAGGGAATCCAAAAGTATCAAATAATTTAAAAACGGTCTCACCATTAATAATCGGTTTTAATTCAAAATATTCTTCTGTTGTACTTTTAGTCCATGTATTTATGTTATATATCTTTTTCCCTTTTCCCTCTAAGCTAATTTCAAGCTTATTCACAAATCCACAAGAATTGTTTGTTTTATTTAGCAAAATAATCTCTACTCTATTTATGTTATATTTTGGATTATTTAAGCTGTTAAATATTGTTTGCAAAGCGATACTGTTAAACAATTCTATTCCTCTATCCAAAGTTCTATTAAAACTCTCTTCTTCTGCTTTAATAATTTTAATAACATTTTTTTTGTTTGTTATAATCTCTGGAAAAACATCTCCCATTGTTTCAGTTAACACGTCAACCAATTTATACAAAAATGGTTCATTCAAATTCAGCTTTCTTCCAAAACGAGATGCACGACGAAGAATTCTACGTAGCACATATCCACGTCCCTCGTTGCCCGGAGTTGCACCATCAGCAATTGCAAAAGTTAGCGTGCGTATATGGTCAGCGATAACACGCATTGAAACGACATCGTCTTTTTCTTTGTATGCTACGCCAGATATTTTAGAGATTTTTTCAATAATTGGGATAAATATATCGGTGTCATAATTTGCTTTTTTCTCTTGAAGTACAGCAACTATTCTCTCAAAGCCCATTCCTGTATCAACGTGTTTTGCAGGCAAATCATGAAGTTTGCCATTTTCATCCCTATTATATTGAACGAATACAAGGTTCCATATTTCAATGCATTCCTCAACTCCAGCGTTTACCCACTTTGGATTCTCAAAATCATCACCAATATTAACATGAATTTCTGAACAAGGACCACATGGACCTGTATCTCCCATCTCCCAAAAATTATCTTTTTCGTCAAATTTTAATACATGATTTGGATTAATATCTGTTTTGTTTTTCCAGATATCCATTGATTCATGATCAGTTCTATAAACCGTTGCCCACAAGCGTTCTTTGGGCAACTTCCAAACATTAGTTAATAATTCCCAAGCCCAAGTGATTGCTTCTTCTTTGTAATATCCACCTTCTGGTTTTTGGGGATTTCCAAGCGACCAGTTTCCTAGCATTTCAAAAAAAGTGTGATGATATGTATCACGTCCAACTTCTTCCAAATCATTGTGCTTTCCACTAACGCGAATACATTTTTGAGTATCCGTAGCACGATTATAATCTCGTGAACCTTGACCAAGAAATACATCTTTAAACTGGTTCATTCCTGCATTTGTAAAGAGCAATGTTGGGTCATCAAAAGGGACAACGGGAGCACTATCAACAATTCTGTGTCCTTTTTCTTTAAAGAAATCTAAAAACTGATTTCTAATTTCTTTGGATGTCATTTATGTATCCTAAAATTTATTTCATTTAAATTTTTTACAAGTGCAAATATAAGAAAAGGGGACTGTTATTTGGGGATTTTATAGCCGAAGCATTTCACTTATTTCCTTTCCTGAAATTACTTTATCTTTTGGATTATTCAATCTATCCAATGCTATTTGAAAATCAACATGATTTTGAATATAAATTCAATTGCTTTATTAACATGAAATGTCCTAGTTCTGGCTGTATCTTTACAAATGTTTTTTAGCTCATTTGCAATATCATCAGAGACTCTTGTGGAAATAACTCTAGTCATATTATTATATCCTTTTAATCATTTAGTCTGTCATTCCCGCATGTTTTTAGCGGGAATCTTTTCTACCTAATTTTTTCTCATTCTCAGCATAATTTTTAAAAGTACTACATTTCTTTTTCAACAAGCATCTCAAATATTCTCGGTAACACTTCTCCAGATTTTCCCCAAATAGAATAATCAACTTGGTCTGAAATATTTGTTGGCTCAATATTTATTTCAACCAAAGTAGCACCGGCTTCTTTTGCAGAAATTGGAATGTAAGCGGCAGGATAAACAACGGCTGAAGTTCCAACAATAAAACAAATATCAGATTCTGCAGCTTTTCTTTCTGCCTCAGCAAAAATATCTTGCGGTAGCATTTCTCCAAACCAAACAACATCTGGGCGAATCATTCCGCCACACTCTTCACACTTGGGGACTTCTTCTGCGTCAATAAATTTTTCAACACCATAAAATGTTTTACAATCCATGCAGAAGTTTCGTTCAATGTTTCCGTGAAGTTCAAGAATATTTGTGCTTCCAGCTCGCTTGTGAAGGTTGTCAACATTTTGTGTAACTACGGTTACTTCATCAAAATGTTTTTCAAACTCTGCTATTGTTTTGTGTCCGGCATTTGGTTCGGTTTCACGAACAATTTTTCTGCGGTATTGATACCACTCCCAAACCAAATTTGGATTCTTCATAAAGCCATCAAAACTAGCAAGTTCTTGAGCTGACATTTTGTTCCACAAACCGCCTTTTCCACGGAATGTATCTATTCCGCTTTCGGCTGAAATGCCTGCACCTGTAAAGAACAGAATTGATTTTGCATATTTTAGTTTGCTTATTAGTTCGCTTGAAATTTCCATAATCCGTTCTCCAATAAAACATAGTCCTTACTAAAAATTATTAGCTTCCAATTATACTAACCCTACTAATGGTTTTTTGCAACCGACTGCCATTCCGACAACTTTTCCCGTTGCTTTTTGGGATGCTTCAAGTGGGAATCTTTTATTAAATAAGCTTCCCGATAGAAACATTCGACAATGACCCGTTCATTTTTTAAAATGACTAATCAAATAAAGATTCTTTTAAACTCTCATCTTCTTCAGTTGGAGGAATATAAATTGCAGTTTCTGCAAGACGGATGAAGTTTGACCAGTTGCTATTCCCCTGTCTATCGTTCTTTGCTACATTCAAATAAGCATTTGATTTTGCACTAAGTTCATCTGCATGATAAAGCACTACAGCCTCGGGCATTTTAGGAATTACAGGTGAGGCGTGTTCCAATTTACCTTGATGACTTAGAACTAAATGTATTAATTGATTTTTTAATGCTTCCGGAAAATCATTAACCTCTTTCGCTTTTTCTTCAATTTGCATAGCAGCAATAACTATGTGCCCAATTAATTTGCCTTTATCTGTATAGTCAAAATTTGTTTCGTAAGCAAGCTCTTCAACTTTTCCAAAGTCGTGCAGAATTGCACCAGCAACCAATAAATCTCTATTCAACTCTGGATGAATATCACAAGCAGTTTTACAAATTTTAATTATTTCAAGAGTATGTTCGAGCAAACCATGTATATATGCGTGATGCCAAACTTTGCCCGCGGGAACGTTAAAATATTTTTCTTTAGTATCAGCGTCAAATATTTTTTGAATTAATTCTTTTAATTTTAGAATAGTAATATCACCAACAAGTTCACTCCATTCTGTTTTCATTTCCTCCAAATCTCTTTTCGAGCGTGGGAGAAAATCGGAGTGAGTAACGTTATCGCTAGTATTAGCAATTCTAATACGACTAATGATTAACTGCGGTGTTCCATTGTATTCGTCAAACTTACAATCTACTTTTGTAATATTTCCTTCTTTTGCTGAATGGGAAAAAACATCAAATCCATCCCACATTTTTGCTGAGATTGTTCCAGAAATATCACGTAATTCAAGATTTAAAAATTCCTTGCCTGCTCTTGTAACTTTTTTCTCAATTTTTGTAAGTAGAAGAAAAAGGTGTGCGTCTTCTCCAACTCCAAACTCTGTAATGTTTTTTTGATTTAACATTTTATTCTCTAATTTATTCTTTTAACTTTTGTGTCTGATGGAATAGTAACACTAACAGTACGATTTAGCATTTCTATAGAAACTAAAAGCGTATTTTCATCTTTACTGATTTTTTGCACTATTCCTTCTACGTCAGCAAACGCTCCAGATTCAATTCTGACTATTATACCTTGTGATATTCCATTAAACACTTGAATTTTTTCTGGAGATTCTAATAATTTCTTAATGCTTTCAATTTCCCGTTCAGGAATTACCGCAGGCTTTCCATCAAAAAAAATGGTTTTTATAACGGACTCTCTTGTTACAGCCTTATTCCTTTCAATTTCGTTGGAGTGAATAAATATATATCCCCTAAAGAGTGGCTCTGTAACTTTCTTTTTTCTATCGCTCCACCGCTTTGTATGCGTAATTGTAGGAAGAAATGTTTCAACCCAAATTTCTTCAAGTTGTTCTTTGGCTTTATACTCGTGCCTTGGTTTTGTATAAAGGGCAAACCATTTTTTAATCAATTTATTATCCCTTGTTTTATTTTACTTAATATTCTGTTTAATAATTTTTATTAATTTTTCAGTTTCAATATTGTTTTGGTATACTCCATCAACAACAAGCGATCCGTATTTTTCTTCGGTTATTTCATTATCTTCATCAGTAAGTATAAAAACAGAAACGGCAAAATATTTATCTTTATTTCTAACTGCCTTTATTATTTCGTCGCCACACATCAGTGGCAACTCCTCTTTTGTAATTATTAGTGAAGGAAGTTCTTCGTTTATAAAATCCAATGCGGCGTAACCGTTGCTTGCTTTAAGTAGCAAATAATTAGGAAGGGCTTCAGAAAACAATTTCTCTCTATCGTTTAATCTTTCCATATTGTCATCAACAAGAAGAACAATGTTCTGAGCTTCGGGTAAAGTAATATGAAATTCACTTCCTTCATTCTCTTTGGAATAAAACCAAACGTCTCCTCTCAATTTTTCCATAATTTCTTTAACTAAAATCAACCCCATTCCACTGCCTTGCTCTCCCTCTGTTCCTTCTCTAGAATGTTTCTGATCTAACTTAAATAATTTTTCATGGTCCGCCGCAGAAATTCCAATCCCTTTATCTTTAACAATAATTTCAATCATTCCATCTTTAAATCTGCTTCCATAAATAAATATTGAAGAATTTTTTTTAGAAAAAACAATAGCATTTTGAAGCAAGTCTGAAATTGCCTTACTCAACTGCTTTTCATCACTTTTAACAAAAATATCACTTTGAACATTTTGCGAAATTTCAATGTTTTTTCGTACAGCTATACCTGTAAATCTTGAAACAATAGTAGAAATAATATTTTTAAGATTTAGTCTTTGATCCTCAATGACAGTGCGGCCAGTACGAAGTCTAGACCAATCGAGTAAATGTTCAATAAAGTTTAGTTGGTGTTTTGAACTTTTGTGAATGTATTCTATATACTCACGTTTTTCTTCATCGGGAAGTGAAGCATCGTTGAGTAGAATTTCTGAAAATCCGAGTAGAGTTGTGTATGGTGATTTTAAGTCGTGAGATACAATCGAAATAAATTTGTCTTTTTTTCTATTTACATTAATCATCTCATTGCTAAAATCATCCACCTCCTTTTTCTTATTTTCCATTTCAGAGACATCAAAAAAAATCGAGTTGTACTCTTCAACTTTTCCTGTTTTATTTCTAACAGCAGAAATAGTTTCGTTCAAATAGACCTCATTATCATTCTCTTTTATTACTCTGTAAGAAATTGAAAAATTGTATTTATCCGTATTTTCAAAAAACAAATTTAACCCATTTTCCACTCTTAGCCTATCATCCTCGTGAATAATGGAGTTTAACTTGTTTGGTAGGTCTTCAATTTGTTTAGCCGGATAACCGATGATATCAAAAATGGTTTGAGAATATTTAACTTTACAGCTATTATTGCTGCAATCAGTTTTAGCGAAGAAATGATTTTTAAATGATGAATTATACTTTACAATTTCAGAATCTAATTCAGAATTAAAAATCTCACTAATTTCATTTAATGTTTCTTCTTCATTTATTAGATTGCTCAATTTTTGAATGAGCCGTTTTCTCTTTTCCATTAAACTTCCTTGAGACAATAACTATTAAAAATCATTTTCATTAAATTTTGTGGGAATATTTAATTCCTCCATTTTTCTATAAAGAGAAGATAGACCAATCTCTAATGCTTTAGCAGTTTCTTCTTTATTGTAATTGTTGTTTTTAATAACATTAATAATGTGTTCTCTTTCAAAATTTTTCACAGCCTCCTTAAGCGAAACAGGAAAGCCATAATTAGAAACATTCTCTTTTATGTAGTCGGATAAATTTTCCATTTTAATTATATCTTCCATGGAAAATATAACAGCACGCTCTATAACATTTTCCAACTCTCTCACTCCACCACGCCAATTATGATTCATCAAGGCTTTCATTGCTTCATTATCTACTCCGAGAATCTTCTTTCCCATTTCGTTACAATATTTTGCTACAAAATAATTTACCAACAACGGAATATCATCGCGTCTTTCGTTTAATGAAGGAAGAGAAATTTCAATAACGTTTAACCGATAATATAAATCTTCTCTAAATTCTCCGGCTTCAGATTTAGTAAATAAATTTTGATTTGTTGCTGCAATTATTCTAACATCGGTGGATATAGGTTTTATTCCACCAACAGGAATAAATTTTTTGTCCTCAATTGCACGAAGTAATTTTACTTGCATGTTTAATGGTAGATCGCCAATCTCATCCAGAAATAGTGTGCCGCCATCAGCAACTTTGAATAATCCAATTTTTTCATCTACGGCACCTGTAAATGAGCCTTTTTTATGTCCGAACAATTCACTTTCAATTAAATTTTCAGAAATAGCTCCGCAATTTATAGGAAGAAAAATTTCATTTTTTCTATTACTGTTATGATGAATTGCTTTGGCCACAAGTTCTTTTCCTGTTCCACTTTTTCCTGTTATCAGAACATTACTTTTTGTTTTAGATACTTGAGTAATAAGGTTAAAAACTTTTTTTATTGCATTACTTTCGCCAATTATATTTTGATATCCGGGTTCCGCAGAAACTCTTTGACGAAGAGATTTGTTTTCTATTGAAAGTTTTTTGAATTTTGACAACCTCTTTAAACGTAAAAGCAAATCATCAAATTCAATTGGCTTCATCAAATAATCGTAAGCCCCTTCACGGATTGCGGAGATGGCTGTCTTTACTGAAGCATAGGCAGTCATGATAATAAAAAAAGTTTCAGGACTAATTTGTGTTGCCTGTTTCAGCAAACCCATTCCATCCATATTTGGCATTTTAATATCTGTAATTACAACATCGTAATTAGTCTCTTTAATTTTGGAAAGAGCTTCATTTCCGTCGCTAGCTGTGTCGGTTATATAACCTTCATCGCTAAGTACGGTTTGGATTGATTCTCTTATTGCTTTTTCGTCATCAACAATTAAAACTGATGTTGCCATTATTATCTCTTAAATTTATGGGAGTAATTTTATAGTAAACATTGACCCTTCACTTATTTTGCTTTCAACAAGAATTTTGCCACGCAATTTTTTTATTATTCCGTAACTAACTGAAAGTCCAAGTCCGGTACCTTTTCCAACCTCTTTTGTTGTATAGAATGGATTAAATATTTTATCCTTTGTATTCTGTGTCATTCCGCAACCATTGTCTTTTATATCCGTACAAATATATACATCCTCAAGATATGTTCTAACCGTTATTTTCCCTTCTCCATTAATTGCATCTAAGGCATTAATTAATATATTAACATAAACTTGTAAAAGTTGGTCTGGCACTGCAAGTAAAGTTGGAAGTCCTTTGGAAAAGTGAGTTTTGAATTCAACGTTTTTAACTCTCTTATCATATTTCACAATACCTACAGCGGTTTGAACAACATCATTAATTTGAAGCAATTCTTTGTCTTCACCAGGAGGTCTAGAAAAATCTACGAGCTCTCTAACAATTTTGGAAATCCTATCTATGTTGTCTTTAATTGTAATTAGTTGATCAGTTAAATTTTCATTATCACTTTTTCTTTGAAGTAATTGGACTAGAGCTGAAATTGATGTTAAGGGATTTCCTATTTCGTGAGCAACCCCTGCAGCTAGTTGACCTATAACGGCTAGCTTTTCTGACTGATCTACTTGTTGTTGAAGTTGTTTAATTTGTGTTTTGTCCTGCATAATCATTGTCCTGCCACAACTGTTTCCATCGGCAGTTAACATTTGTGTAACCTTTAACTGTACAGGAATTATTGTTCCGTCCTTTGTTTTTCGCTCAGTATCAACAATTTGCACACTTCCTTTATTCTTTGTCTCTTTTATAATGAATTCTAATTCGTTAATATATTTTTTTTCACCCGACATTAAAAATGTTGAGCGTTGCCCAACAACTTCCTTTTCTGAATATCCAAACATTTTTTCGGCACCAAAGTTCCAAGAAATAAATTTTTCATCACAATCTATTACAGCAATTGCAGTATCAGATTTATATAAAATAGTGTTAAGGTAGTGCTGATTAAGATCAAGTTTTTTTGCAAGTCTATCTCTCTCAAATTCTACTGCTTTAATTTGCGTGCTTTGGTATAGCATTGAATATCGTGCAAAAATTTGTTCAATAATTTCATCAAGAAATCCAATAATCATTACTGGGTCATATTCCTTTTCCTCAGTCTTATCTATATTGTGAAGAAGGGCAAAACGTCCTAAACTATATATTTGACTAACCTCAAGAAGGTTAAGTTTTGACTTTACAAATAAAGTGTACGTTTCAATTAAGTATTGATCTATTAATAAATAATCGGCTTTTCGGACAAGGTCTAGTAGTCTTTGCAAGCTTGAATTGACAAAACCAGTAATCTCATCCTTTGATAATTTGTCACC